>JBNKWI010000002.1:0-128724 GCA_050299695.1 Paracoccaceae bacterium | reverse complement strand
TGGTCGACGAAGCCCGCGTCGCGCACCACCGGCTGTGCGGCGGGCGAGCGGGTGAAGGCGAGGAATTCGCGCAGGATCGGCGGCGAGCGCAGCTCGGGCGTGACGGCGAAATGCGGTGCGGTGAGCGGGTAATCCTCGGTGCGTATACTCATCCGTCCGGGGGCGATCTTGGCGCCGCAGGAACCCGCCAGCGCCAGGGAGCGTGCCGCACCGAGCGCGGAGAAGGCGGTGACGCCGAGGGCCAACGGGTCGGCGGCAACCGCCGCGTCAAGTTCGGCGAGCGATGCGTGGCGGGTGGCGCCATCGGCTGCGCTCGCCTCGGGCGCGAGCACCTGCGCCGCGAGCCCGCTGTCGAGCGCCGAGCCCGTGACCGGCAGGTGCAGCGCGATCAGCGCATCGGGCCCGCCCAGCGCGCTCCAGGACGTGATCTCGCCCGCGAGGATCCGCGCGAGGTCGCCCAGCCGGATCGCGTTGATCGGATTGTCCTTCGCCACCACCGGCACGATGGCGTCGAGTGCCACGACGCTGCTGCGCCCGGGGCCGAAGAGATCCCCCAACTGCGCCTCGAGCGCGCGGACGCGTTCCTCTTCGGTCGGCGCGCGGAAGGCGAGCGTCACATCGGCGGCTTCGGCGAGGAGATCCGCATAGCCCTCGGCCGAGCTCGTCACCCGGAACCGGAACCGCGCCGCCTCCTCGCCGGTGTCGGGATGGCTCAGGACGTAGAGGAACTGGCCCGTCCCCTCCGCCTGCCGCACGAAGCTGAGGCCACGGCTCGCGGCAAAGGCTTCGAGCAGTGCGGGCATGAGCGCGGCGCTGGTGCCGGCGGTGCCGGAGATGGTCAGCTCGGGCACGAAGGTGCCGGTACCGGGACAGGCCGCGCCTTCGCAATCGACGCCGTCGCCGTCGACGGTCAGGACCCCGTAGACCGAGTCGATCCGGTAGAACTCGCCGTCATAGCTCAGGAAACGCCCGGTGATCGTGACGCCGCCGCCCGGGGAGGACAGGGTGACCTCCTGCGCCGGAGCAAGGGACGCGACCAGCGTTGCTGCTGCGGCCAGCGCTGCCGCAATCGCGTGTCTCATGGGGTAACTGCTGTTCCGCCCTAGTTTTGCGCGATCTTCAGATCTTCGAGGAGGTTTTTCAACACGAGAATGTTGCCCACCGCCTCGCAGCCCGGGAAGGCGACGGAGACCGTGGTTTCCTTGGGCGCGCTGCCGGCCGAAGATTGCAGGATCCGGACCGGCAGGTCGCGGCCACAGGTGGTTTCGGTGACTTCGGCCGAGACCGAGAGCCGCACCGTGCCTTCGCGGCCGACGCGGCCTGAGGGGAAGGAATAGACCTCGGCGAGCGCGGTGCCGCTGAGGCTGGGTTCGCCGAGCCGCAACAGGAAGCCGCCCTCGGCTGCCTCGGCCCGTTCCGGCGCGCTCGGATGCGCCGTCGAGACATGGCCGTCGCTGCCGACATCGGCACCGAGCTCCAGAGCGTGGATCGAGAGCGGCGCGCTGCCGTCCCAGGCGAGTGCCACGCGGTCGTACCAGACCGCATCCGGCACCGCGACATCGAGCGTCACCGGCTTCTGCCCGGCCACCGAGACGGCGATCTCGGCCTCGGGAGTGAAGGCCGGGATCTGCGCAGACAGGCGGCCATCCTCGCCGGTGCGGGCCGAGAAGGACAGGCCGGCATGGCTGATCGACACCGGCATGTCGCGGTCGCAGGCGTCGAGCTCCACGTGGATCACCGCGCCCGGCGCGGCCTCGGCATGGGTTTGGACCTCGCAGGCATTGCCGAAAGTCTCGGCGCGGGCCAGATGGGTTGCCGCCGCGAGACCGGACTCGTCGGCCGGCACCGAAACCGGTATCAGCCGCGCTTCGGGGAAGCTCAGGGGCTCCGTTGCCGCCTGCGGATCGGCCGGCACATCCTCCGAGCCGCTGGCCTGGGCAGGACCCGGCAGGAGCGGGCTGTACATCATCATGTTCTGCGCTTCGGGGCTGAGCGGGCGCGGGCGCAGCCCGGATGGACGCGGCGCAGGAATGTCGTAGCGTGGCGACTCGGCAAGACGGGTCTGCATGATATGGCCGGCTCCGATCGCAACTCCGACCGTCACGACGGCAGTCAGCATCCTACCCCTGTCGAGCACAGACATCCCCTTTCGGTCCCCGACGGGCATTCAAGCAATCGATTGCGCCATAGATAGGGCCGATGCCGCCACAAAATCCGGCAAAATTCTTCGGATTGAGACTACAGGATCTCGCTCATACCACGAGATATTGCGGTCATCGGACTGCAACTACCGATTGTTCGCCCGAAAGATGCCGTATTTCGCGTCAGGCGAGCCGGCCGTGGCAGTGCTTGAATTTCAGGCCCGAGCCACAGGGGCAGGCGTCGTTTCGGGCGGGATTGCCCCAGGTCGCCTGGTCGGTTTCGTCGAAGCCCGCGCGGGCCGCAGGACCTGCCTCGGCACCGGCGCCTTCGAGCACCGGTTCGGCGGCCCTCTGCAGCGCGGCCTGTTGGGCGGCCATCTGGCGCAGCATCTGCTGCTGCTCATCGTCGGTCATCGGCCGGATCTGCGCGAGCTTCTGGGTCACGTCGGTCCGGAGCCCGTCGAGCAGGTGCTCGAAGAGCTGGAACGCCTCGGTCTTGTACTCGTTCACCGGATCGCGCTGGGCGTAGGCGCGGAAACCCACCACCGAGCGGAGATGCTCGAGTTTCAGAAGATGCTCGCGCCACTTGCCATCGAGGGTTTGCAGGAGCACCTGCTTCTCGATCGAGCGCATGTTCTCCGGGCCGAACTGCGCCGCCTTGGACGCCATGTACTCGTTGGACGCGCGGTAGAGCCGTTCGCGCACCTCGTGATCGTCGACGCCTTCCTCGGCCGCCCATGCGGTCACCGGCACGTCGATTCCGATCTGCTCGACAAGTGCCTCCTGCAGCGCCTCGGTCTCCCACTGGTCGGCGTAGGATTTCGGCGGCATGTAGGTATCGACGAGGTCGTCGATCACCTGGTGGCGCATGTCCTCGGCGATCTCGGCGATGTCCTCGGCGCGCATGATCTCGAGCCGCTGGGAAAAGATCACCTTGCGCTGCTCGTTCATCACGTCGTCGAGCTTCAAAAGCTGCTTGCGGATGTCGAAGTTGCGGCCCTCGACCTTGGCCTGGGCCTTCTCGAGCGACTTGTTGACCCAGGGATGGACGATGGCTTCGCCCTCCTTCATCCCGAGCGAGCCCAGCACCTTGTCGAGCCGCTCCGAGCCGAAGATCCGCATCAGGTCGTCTTCGAGCGAGAGGTAGAAGGACGACCGCCCCGGGTCGCCCTGACGGCCCGAACGGCCGCGGAGCTGGTTGTCGATGCGCCGGCTTTCATGCCGCTCTGTGGCGAGCACGTAGAGCCCGCCGGCCGCCTTCACCGCCTCCTCGTCTCCGGCATGCTCGGCCTCGATCCGGGCACGCACCTCGTCGGGATGGGCCTCCGGGTTCGCATCGATCGCCTCCATGATCTTGAAATCGACATTGCCACCCAGCTTGATGTCGGTCCCGCGGCCGGCCATGTTCGTCGCGATGGTCACCGCGCCGAGCTTGCCGGCATCGGCGACGATCTGCGCTTCCTTCTCGTGCTGGCGCGCGTTCAGCACGTTGTGCGGCACGCCGGCCTTGTCGAGGAGACCCGAGAGGAATTCAGACTTCTCGATCGAGGTGGTGCCCACCAGTACGGGCTGGCCCTTTTCGTGCGCCTTCTTGATCTGCGTAACAATGGCGTCGTATTTCTCCCGCGCGGTGCGGTACACCCGGTCGTGCTCGTCTTCTCGGGCCACCGGCAGGTTCGTCGGCACCTCGACCACGCCCAATCCATAGATCTCCAGGAATTCCTCGGCTTCGGTCGCCGCCGTGCCGGTCATGCCCGCAAGCTTGTCGTAGAGGCGGAAGTAGTTCTGGAATGTCACGCTCGCCAGCGTCACGTTCTCGGGCTGGATTTCGCAGTCTTCCTTGGCTTCGATCGCCTGGTGCAGCCCGTCCGAAAGGCGCCGCCCGTGCATCATCCGGCCGGTGAATTCGTCGATCAGCACCACCTCGCCGTCGCGGACGATGTATTCCTTGTCCTTGGTGAACAGCGTATGCGCCCTGAGGCCCTGGTTCACATGGTGGACGATGGTGGTGGATTCCGGATCGTAGAGGGTCTGGTTCTCGGGCAGGATGCCGAGCTCGTGCAGCCGGTCCTCGAGATAGTCGTTGCCTTCCTCCGTGAAGGTGACGTTCCGGGCCTTCTCGTCGATCTCGTAATGCTCTTCCGTGAGCTCCGGGATCATCGCGTCGATCGCCTTGTAGAGCTCCGACCGGTCCTGGCTGGGGCCGGAGATGATGAGCGGCGTCCGCGCCTCGTCGATCAGGATCGAGTCCACCTCGTCGACGATGGCGAAGAAGTGGTCGCGCTGATGCATGTCCTTGATGTCGGACTTCATATTGTCGCGCAGGTAGTCGAAGCCGAGCTCGTTGTTCGTCGTATAGGTGATGTCGGCGCCATAGGCCTGGGCTTTCTCGCCGTCCGGCTGGCGGGGATAGACCACACCGGTCGTCAGCCCGAGCGCGCCATAGACCTTGCCCATCCATTCCGCATCGCGCTTGGCGAGGTAGTCGTTGACCGTGACGATATGCACGTTCTTGCCGGTCAGAGCGTTCAGATAGGCCGGGAAGGTGGCGACGAGCGTCTTGCCCTCGCCGGTCTTCATCTCGGCGATATTTCCCTGGTGCAGGAAGATCCCGCCCATCAGCTGCACGTCGAAGGCGCGCAGGCCGAGCGCCCGGCGTGCCGCCTCGCGACAGTTCGCGAAGGCCTCGGGAAGGATATCCTGGAGGCTCTCGCCGCCTTCCTGCACACGGCGCTGGAACTCGCGGGTCTTCTCGACGATCCCCTCGTCGCTCAGCTTTTCGAACTCGGGCTCGAGCGCGTTGATCTTCTCGACAAGCGGCAGCGTGGCCTTGACCTTACGGTCGTTGGGGGTCCCGAAGACCTTCTTGGCGATCGTTCCGATACCGAGCATATGTGCCTCTGCCTCGCGCCCTCAGGTGACTCTATCGTGTGGGGGAGGCGCTTGCCCGCGCTTTCCACCCGCCATAGAAGCAGGCACAAGGCGGCCCCCGTCTGGGACACAGGCGATGTAAGGTCCGGGTCCGACACTGTCAACGTCGCGGTGGACCGTGGCAAGAAGAGAGGAAAATCAGATGCAGTTCAGCCGCTCCGCAGCGTTTGTCGCGGCCCTGGCCCTGGCGATGCCGGCCTGGGCCCAGGAAAGCACAGGCGCGCAGGCGCCCGAAACCGCGGCCGCAACCGAAACGGAGACCGGCACCCTCGCGGCGCCGGCCGAGGTGACGGTGGATACCGTCGTTGCCTCCGTGAACGGCACCGACATTACCCTCGGCCACATGATCGCGGCGCGTGAGCGCCTCCCCGAGCAATACCAGCAGCTCCCCGACCCGGTGCTCTTCACGGGGCTCCTCGACCAGCTGGTGCAGCAGGAGGCGTTGCGGCAGGGCCGCGAAGGTCTCAACAAGCACTCGACGATGGTCATCGAGAACGAGACCCGCTCGCTCCAGGTCTCCGAGCTGATCCAGGAGGCGGTGGATGCAGCGATCACCGAGGAGGCGATCCAGGCCGCCTATACCGCGCGCTATGCCGAGGCAGCGCCGGAAGAGGAATTCCACGCCGCGCATATTCTCGTCGAGACGGAGGACGAGGCCAAAGCCATCGTCGAGGAGCTGGCCGGCGGCGCCGATTTCGCCGAGACCGCGCGCGAGAAGTCGACCGGCCCGTCGGGCCCGAACGGCGGCGACCTCGGCTGGTTCTCCAAGGGCATGATGGTGCCGGCCTTCGAGGAGGCCGTCGTCACGCTCGAACCGGGCACGGTGTCCGAACCCGTGCAGACCCAGTTCGGCTGGCATGTCATCAAGCTCTATGAGACCCGCCAGAAGGACGCGCCGCCGCTCGAGGACGTGCGCGAGGAGATCATCCTCCAGCTCCAGCAGGAAACGGTCGAGAAGGTACTCGCCGCGGCCACCGAAGGCGCCGAGATCACCCGCGTCGAGAACGGCGCGATCGACCCCTCGGTGCTCAGCAATCCCGACATCACGTTCGACGAGTAGGACGCCATGGCCCCCGTCTCTCCGCTCGCCCCGAAAGGCGGCTTCCCCGAGCTCCCGGTGATCCGCGGCGCCGCCTTCTCCACCGCGCAGGCGGGGGTCCGCTACAAGGATCGGACCGACCTTATGCTGGCGCGGCTCGCGCCCGGCACGGTGATGGCGGGGGTCTTCACCCGGTCGGCCACGCGGTCGGCCGCGGTGCTCGATTGCCAGGCCAAGATCGTCCACGGCTCATCGCAAGGCGCAGGGATCGTGGTGAACTCGGGCAACGCCAATGCCTTCACCGGCAATACCGGGATGCGGGCGGTGGAGGCGGTGGCCGAGGCGGCGGCTTCCGCGCTGGGCGTGGCGGCGGAGCGGGTCTTCACCTCCTCGACCGGGGTGATCGGCGAGCCGCTTCCCTTCGAGCGCATCACCGCGAAGCTCGATGAGATGTCCGGCACGCTCTCGGAAGACGGGATCGCCACAGCGGCCCGCGCGATCATGACCACCGACACTTTTCCCAAGGGAGCGGGCGCGACCATCGAGATCGGCGGCAAGGCGGTAAATATCGCCGGAATCGCCAAGGGCTCGGGCATGATCCAGCCCGACATGGCAACGATGCTGTCCTATGTTTTCACCGACGCTGCGGTGGACCGGACCTGGCTTCAGGATACGCTGCGCGACCTGACCGACCGGACTTTCAATTCCATCACGGTGGACAGCGACACCTCGACTTCAGACACGCTCCTTCTGGCGGCCACCGGCGCCTCCGGCGTCAACGTGACGGGGAACAGCGACTTCGTGAAGGCGCTCCAGGGCGTATTGCTCGACCTGGCGCAACAGATCGTCCGCGACGGCGAGGGGGCAACCAAGTTCGTCGAGGTCGCGGTGACCGGCGCGGCGTCGGATGAGGACGCGCGCAAGGTCGCGCTTTCCATCGCGAATTCGCCGCTGGTGAAAACCGCCATCGCGGGCGAGGACCCGAACTGGGGCCGGATCGTCATGGCGGTCGGCAAGTCCGGCGCCGAGGCCGACCGCGACCTGTTGTCGATCCGCTTCGGCGACATCCTCGTGGCCGAGAAGGGCTGGCGCGCGCCGTCCTATCGCGAGGAGGACGGCGCCGGATACATGAAGGGCGAGGAGCTGGTGATTTCGGTCGATCTCGGGCTCGGCGAAGGAACCTCCACCGTCTGGACCTGCGACCTGACCCACCGCTACATCGAGATCAACGCCGACTACCGTTCATGAAGAAAACGGTGCTGGTAAGCGCGGTTGCGCTGATCGACCGGGACGGGCGGGTGCTGATCGCACAGCGGCCCGAGGGTAAGTCGATGGCGGGGCTCTGGGAGTTCCCCGGCGGCAAGGTCGAGCCCGGCGAGACGCCCGAGGCCGCGCTGATCCGCGAGTTGCACGAGGAACTTGGCATCGGAACCTGGGCCAGCTGCCTCGCGCCGCTCACCTTCGCGAGCCACGGCTACGAGGATTTCCACCTCCTGATGCCGCTCTATGCCTGCCGCAAATGGGAAGGCACACCGGTCTCGAAAGAGGGGCAGGCGCTGAAATGGGTCTTCGCGAAGGACCTCCGCGACTACCCGATGCCCCCCGCCGACCTGCCGCTCATTCCAATCCTGCGCGACTGGCTGTAACGGCCGGGCCCCGTGAACCCGGCCGCGCGGCGCTCAATCGGCGCCCTTGGCCAGTTCCAGCGGCGCGTCCGGATCGGGATGCATCACTTTCTGGATGAAGAAGGCTGCCGCCGCCAGCGCGACGCCGATCAGGTCGGTGATGCCGCCGCCCTCGATCATGAACAGCGCCGCGGCGATCACGATCACCCGCACCCACCAGGCCGCACGGCTCATGACCCAGCCCTGCACCCCCGCCGAGAGGAGGAACACGCCGATCACGGCAGTGACCGCGGCGCGAGACACTTCGAACCAGCCGCCCTCCATCAGGAGCGCGCCGTTGTAGAAGAACATGAAGGGCACGATGAAGGCGGCGATGCCGATCTTGAACGAGGCCACCGAAGTCTCCATCGGGTTCGCCCCGGAGATCCCCGCCGCCGCGTAGCTCGCGAGCGCCACGGGTGGCGTGATCGCCGAGAGGACCGCGAAGTAGAAGACGAAGAAATGCGCGGTGAGCTGCGGGATGCCGAGTTGCACGAGGCCCGGCGCCACCACCGAGGCCGCCACCGCATAGGCCGCCGTGGTGGGCATCCCCATGCCGAGCAGGATCGAGATGCACATCGCGAAGAACAGCGCCAGGAGCTGCGAGTTTTCGGCGATGCCCAAGAGCAGCGAGGAAAACCGCGCCCCGACCCCAGTGAGGCTGATCACCCCCACGATGATCCCAGCGCAGGCGCAGACGGCGATGATCTGGATCGACATGATCCCCGCCAGCTCGAAGGCCTTGGCAATGCCCGCCGGCCCCATCCGGAAGGGCGTCAGCCAGGACACCACGGCGGCCGCGACCGTGGCAAGCGTACCGGCACGGATTACCGAATAGCCCATGAAGAGCGCGTAGATCAGGATGATGATCGGGATGAACAGGTAGACCTGCCGGACCATCCTGTTGAACTTCGGCAACTCGTCCTCGCGCATCCCGCGCATGCCGAGCTTCGCGGCCTCGAAATCAACCATGAAATAGACCGACACGAAGTAGAGCACCGCCGGCACGATCGCGGCGATCATGATCTCGTTGTACGGAACCCCGGTGATCTCGGCCATGATGAAGGCGCCCGCGCCCATGATCGGCGGCATGATCTGCCCGCCCGTGGAGGCGGCCGCCTCGACCGCGCCGGCGGTCTTGCGGTGATAGCCGACCTTCTTCATCAGCGGGATCGTCAGCGAGCCGGTGGCCACCACGTTCCCCGCCGAGGTTCCGTTGATCATCCCCATGAGACCGGAGGCGAAGATCGCCACCTTCGCCGGCCCGCCCCGCGCGCGGCCCGCGGCGGCGAAGGCGAAGTTGACGAAATAGTCGCCGACCTTCGAGGCCTGCAGGAAGGCTGCGAAGATGATGAAGAGGATGATGTAGGTTGAGGAGACCGCGGTGGTGGCCCCGAGGATACCGGCATCGGTATAGACCTGCGAAAAGAACCGCTGCCAGGTAATCGCCGGGGAGTTCAGGAAGCCCGGCAGGTACTGGCCGGTGAAGACATAGGCCAGGAAGACGCTTGAAATGATCACCAGCGCGAGGCCCGCAACCCGGCGCGTGAGCTCCATGATCAGCGCGGCCCCGGCGACGGCGGCCATCGAGATTCCGATCGGCGCAAAGGGCGTGCCGGTCGCGTTCCGCATCAGCGTCGCGTAGATCGTGATGAGATAGGCGGCGACCGCACAGCCGCAAATCGCCAGCACCACGTCCGGAGAAGCGTAGTGCGAGCGGTCCCGCTTGTGGAACCACGAGAGCACGATGGCCCCGCCGGCGGCGACCCACAGGGGCGCACCGTAAAGCCAGGTCTCGCGGAACTTGATCCCCGCATCGATCCCGTTCCACTGCACGCCTTCAGCGATCTGGATCGCGAAAGAGAGCGCCACGGCCAGCGAGAACACCGCCGGCACCACGAGGAACAGGGCGACTTGCCCGAGGAACTTGCTCTCGTCTGCCTCGTCTTCCGGGAAGCTCCGGCCCGAGAAGAGGACGAAGCCCAGCCCCAGCGCGCCAGCCACATGGACGATCCGGAAATTCCAGGTCTCCAGCGGGAAGGCGGGCAGGAACGGGATCGACACCCCGGTCCATTCCTGGATCGAGAGCCCGTTCAAGGCTGCCATGTGGAACGCCGCGTAGAGCGCCGCAGCAACCGCGAGCACGGTGAAGCGCCAGCCCTCGAACAGTCGGCGATTGGCCTCGACCGGCTCCTCGTCGACGCCTTCGGCGATCAGATGGTCGTCACTCTGGTCGGTCATCGTTCCCCTCCCCCTGGGGTCTTCAACTGTCGCGGACGGTCAGGATTGCGTCCAGCGGTTTCTTGATCTTCGCCGCGCGGGGCACGGTGGCGCCCGGCGCAGGATGGCCGGCGGCCAGGATCATCACGGGTTTCTCCGAGGCGGGCCGGCCCAGCAGGCCGTTCAGGAACCGCATCGGGTTCGGTGTATGGGTCAGCGCCACCAGGCCCGCATGGTGCAAGGCGGCGATCAGGAACCCGGTGGCGATGCCGACGCTCTCGGGCACGTAGTAGTTCTTGTAGCGGGTGCCGTCGTCGAACTCGCCCCAGCGCTGGGCGAAGACCACGATCAGCCAGGGCGCGATCTCGAGATGCGGTTTCGACACGCCGGTGCCCATCGGCTCGAGCGCCTTCAACCACTCGTCCCCCGCACCGCCCGCATAGAACTGCCGCTCCTCCTCCTCGGCGGCCAAACGGATCGCGTGTTTCGTCCCGGCATCCGAGACCGCCACGAAATGCCAGGGCTGGTGATTGGCCCCCGAGGGCGCGCTGCCGGCTGTGCGCACCGCCGCCTCGATCACCGCGCGGTCGATGGGCCGGTCGGAAAAGTCGCGCACCGTGTGACGGCGGCGCATCCGGTCGTAGAACGCTTCGGCCTCTGCTAGGCTTTCCGCGTCGCCAAGCGTCGCGCGGTCGGGCAGCGGAATCGCCTCGTAGGCCAGGCTGGCTCTTGCGAACATCCCGCACCCTCCCTTGCGGTGGGCCGCCCCGCGGACGGAGCGGCCCAGATGTCTTGCGGAAGCGAGACTATTACATCCCGTAGATCATGTCGTCCGGGATATCGGCCCCGGCATGTTCCTTGAACCACTTGGCCGCGCCCGGGTGCCATTTCAGCACCTTGTTCTTGTCCCAGTTCTCCGGAACCGTCGAATTGGCCGCCTTGTGGATGCCCACCATCCGCTCATGGTCCGACATCACCACATTCACCGCCGCCTCGACGAAGCTCGCGGGCAAGTCGCAATTCGCGATGGCGAAGTTCCACATCGAGACCGAGCGCGCGTCATGGTCGAGCGTTGAGTAGGTCGACGCCTTGATCGCGAAATCGTTGACCGGGAAGGTCTCGAGGATCTTCGCCTGCTCCTCGGGGGTGAACTCGATGATGTTGATGTCGGTCTGCACCTCGAGCTGGCTCACCGCCGGAACCGGCACCCCGGCCGCGAAGGCGATCACGTCGAGCAGCCCGTCCTGGAGCTGGCCGCCGAGATCCGACCAGCCGCCGTTGCGGCGCTCGTAGTTCACGCCGAGCGTGTCCATGATCTGCGGGAAATAGGTGTCCGAGGTCGATCCCGCCGGTCCGAAACCGATCTTCGCGCCCGCCGGGATGTCGGCGATCGAGGCAATGCCCGACGCCTTCAGCGCCGTCACCGAGAACGGCGTCTGGTACATCGGGAACATCGCGCAGGCCTTGTCCATCTTCAGCCCCGGCGCGATCGGGTTGGTGCCGGCGAGCGATTCCGCGGCTGGGCCCATCGTGGTCATCCCGAACGCGGCGTCGCCGGTATGCACCAGCGCCATGTTCTGCATCGGCCCGCCGGTCACTTCGCCGCCGCCCGAGATGCCGAGCTCCTCGGCGACGAGGTTCGCCCAGCCCGAGCCATAGGCGAAATAGGTGCCGCCCTGGCTTGCGGTACCCACGGTAAAGCTGTCGGGCCAGCCGGTGCGGTCCTGCGCGGCGGCGGCCTGAGCGGTGATCGCCACGGCGACAGCCGCGGCGAAAGCGGAGACTTTCGCGTGTTTCATCTCTGTTGTCCTCCCGTGGCCCGGTTCAGCATTGCGCCCCCGGGGCCCTACTTCCTCCCGGCCCAGCGTGTCCGCAGAACCGATACCGCCCGGCAACCGGGCGCTACGGGGTCAGTGAACAGGGGTGGGCCGTGCCCGGCAACGTCTTTCACGCGCTGTTAGCGGTCACGGGCGGGCGAATCTCCGTGCCTTGGGTCGAATTCCGGACATCAGTCGCAGGGAATGGGCGGAAATCTACCCACCCGGCCCCTCCTCGGCGAAATCGCCCCGCGCGAGCCCATATTTCTGCATCTTCTCGTAGAGCGTCTTCCGCGACAGGCCCAGGGCCTCGTAGGTCTCCTTGAGCCGCCCGCCATGCGCCGTGATCGAGGCGGCGATCAGCGCCTTTTCATGGGCGGCCACCTGCTCGGCCAGTGTCTGGCCCGGCCGCTCGCCCAGCGCCGCGAGGCCCGGATCGAGCCCCAGCGCGAAGCGGTCGGCGGCGTTCCTGAGTTCGCGTACATTGCCCGGCCAGTCCCGCGCCGCGAGCGCATCGAGGACCGCGCCGGGCACCGGCGGCGCGGGATGCTTCGCCCGCACCGCCGCCTCGTCGACGAGTTGCAGGAACAGCCGCGGAATGTCCTCGCGCCGCTCGGCCAGCACCGGCATCCTGAGCGTGACCACGTTCAGCCGGTAGAGGAGATCGGCTCGGAAACTGCCTCGCGCGGCGGCGTCCTCAAGGTCGATCTTCGAGGCCGCGACGAAGCGCACATCCAGCGCCACCGTGTCGTTCGAGCCGAGCCGGGTGATCGTCCGGTTCTGGATCGCGGTCAGCAGCTTCGCCTGCATCGGCGGCGCGAGGCTGTCGATCTCGTCGAGGAACACCGTGCCGCCGCGGGCGTGCTCGAACTTGCCGTAGCGCGCCCGCGTCGCGCCCGGGAAGGCGCCCGCCTCGTGGCCGAAGAGCTCGCTTTCGATCAGCTGCTCGGGCAGCGCGGCGCAGTTAATTTGGACAAAAGGCTTGCCGTCGCGCGGGCTGGCGCGGTGCAGCGCGCGGGCCGCCACTTCCTTGCCGGTCCCAGTCGCGCCGGTGATCAGCACATCCGCCTCGGTCGCCGCCACCGCCCGGAGCTGCCGGCGCAGGTCGACCATCACGTCGCTCCGCCCGGCAAGCCGTGCCTCGATCGCGTCGCGCCCGCCGACGCGGGACCTGAGCGCCCGGTTCTCGACAGTCAAACGCCTTTTTTCGATCGCCCGGCGCACCGTGTCGACCAGCCGCGAGGGTGCATAGGGCTTCTCGATGAAATCATAGGCCCCGTCCTGCATGCATTTCACCGCAAGCTCCACGTCGCCATGGCCGGTGACGAGGATCACCGGAAATTCCGGATCGATCTCCAGCACCCGCCGCATCAGCATATGGCCATCCATTCCGGGCATCCGGATGTCGGTGACGAGGATGCCGGGAAAGTCGCGCGTGACCCGCGCGAGCGCCGCCTCGGCCTCGGCGAAGGTCGTCACCGGCAGGTCGGCCAACTCCAGTGACTGCTCCGCCGCGAGCCTTAGATGCTCCTCGTCATCGACGAACAGCACGGTTTCGCGGCCCTCGCTCATTCCGCCGCCAGGTCGCCCGGCTGGCCCAGGGCCTCGGCACGCTTCAGATCGACGGTGAATTCCGCGCCGCCGCCCTCATGGTTCCGGACCACAAGCGTCCCGCCGAAATCCTCGACGATGTTGAACGAGATCGACAGCCCGAGGCCGAGCCCCTTGCCCGGCCGCTTGGTCGTGAAGAACGGGTCGAACACCTGCTCGATCAGCGCCTCCGGCAAGCCCGGCCCATGATCGCGCACCGAGATTCGCGCCCCGCCGTTCGTTTCGCTCACCCCGATCTCGATCCGAGGCGCCTCGCTCCCCTCCATCGCGTCAAGGGCGTTCGACACGAGGTTCACCAACACCTGCTGCAACCGCAGCCGACCGCCCATCACCCAGACCGGACGCTCGGGCCGCGCGACCTCCACCACCGCCCCGGCCTTGCGGATCTGCGCCGCCATCAGGCCGAGCGTGTCGTCGATCACCGCGTCCGACGGCACCGGTCCGATTGTCTCCTGCGGCCGCCGCGCGAAGTTCCGTAAGTTGCCGGAGATCGCTGCCATCCGGTCTGCCATTTGCGAGATCCGGCTGACGTTTTCCCGGGCGTCGTCGGGCCGGTTCCGGTCGAGGAAGGTCGCGGCGTTCTCGGCGTAGGACTTCACCGCCGCGAGCGGCTGGTTGATCTCGTGGGATAGCGCCGCCGACATCTGCCCCAGCGCGGCGAGCTTGCCGGCCTGGACCAGTTGCTTCTGCGTGGTCCGCAACCGGTGCTCGGCCGCCTTCCGCTCCTCGATCTCGTGGCGGAGATCCTCCGTGCGTTCCTCGACGCGGCGCTCCAGGAGCTCCTGGGTCGCGCGCTGGTCGGCGAGACGTTCGAGGATCCGTGCGCGGCGCTGCAGGATGATGATCGCGACCAGGCCAATGAGGAGAACCGCTGCGCCTATGGCTGCAAGCGTGCTGAGCGCCCGGCTGCGGGCGGGGCCCGCTGGTGTCAAGATATGGACCTGCCAGCCGGCTCCCTCGAGCGCCGTCGCGCTGGTCACGAAGCTTTCGGCGCCCTCACCCGTCCCAATTGTCAGAAGCGACAGAGTGTCGTTTAGCCGTTCGCGCGTATTTTCCAGCGGGCGGACCCGTTCGAGCGGATATTGCCGCGTCTCACGGACGAGGGCGAGCACGGCGTCGGACAGGGGTGCGAGGGTGCGGAAGTGCCAGTCCGGACGGTTGGACATGAACACGATCCCGTGCAGATCGGTCACCAGGATGTCCGCCGCGCCGCCCTGCCAGGCGGATTCGAACCCGTCGACGGTGAACTTGACCGCCACGACTCCGGCGATGCGGCCACCGTCCGGCACCGGCGCCGCGTAGAAATAGCCGCGCTCGCCCGACGTGGTGCCGAGCGCGAAGAACCGGCCAAGCCCCCCGTTCATCGCCTCGAGGAAGTAGGGACGGTAGCCGAAGTTCCGCCCCACGAAGGAGAGCTCCTTGCGATAGGAACTCGCGGCAAGCGTGAGTCCGGTCCGGTCCATCACGTAGACATCGGAAGCGTTGAGGTCGAACGCCGTCCGGCGCAGGTCCTCGTTCACCTGGTCGCGGAGCGCGAAGTTGTCCGGGTTCGCGAGCAAGGCCTTCAGGACCGGGCGCTCACCCACCAACCCCGGCAGCGGCTCGTAGCGGCGCAGTGCCCCGTTCAGGCCCTCGACCGCGAGGCGCAGCGTCGCCTCGGCCGCGTGACCGCTCCGGATCAGGTAGAACCGCTCCAGCCGGGGCAGGGCGAACAGCGCGGCAAGCACGCACAACACCAGCGGCACGGCCAGCCAGCCGAGCCGCCCTGCCATCCGGTCGTGCAGGCGCTCCTCCATCGGTCGAGTATGCCCGTCAGCCGGCCAAGGCCGCAAGATCGCCCGGCGTGTCGATATCCGCCAGCAATTCCGCCGGCGCGTGGAGGAGGCAGCCAGGCGGCAATCGCCGCAGGATTGCAGCGGCGCCCCTGTCGCCTTCGAACCCCGCGAGCTCGGCAAAAAGCGCGGCGTCGAAGCAGGCGGGCGGCATCGGGCGCGTACCGTCGAAGGTGGCGGACGCCCCCCCATCCGGACAGCGCGTCACCACGTCGCGGATCAGCGCGGGGGTCACAAGCGGCATGTCTCCCAGAACCACCGCAAGCAGCCCGACGCCCAGCGCCTGCGCCGCCACGACCCCCGCCGCGAGGCTCCGCGACTGCGCCGCCGCGCCCTCAGCCAAAGGCACGATCCGGAATCCGGCCAGCAATGCCGCCACCCGTGCCGAGGCTGTTACCGCGATGAGCGGCGCCAGTCCCGACGCGCGCAACGCTTCCGCCGCGTGGAGAACGAGCGGCCTGCCATCGAGCGGCACAAGGAGCTTGTTCTCCGCCCCGAAGCGGCGCGACTCCCCGGCGGCGAGCAAAAGGCCGGCAGCCGGGCTCACGCCGGCCCCGCCATGGCCACCTGAAGGATCTCCGCCAGGACCGACACCGCCAGCGTCCGCGCATCGCGCGCCGACCGGATCAACCCCACCGGCCCGCGCAGCCGGCCGAACCGGCCCGGATCGACCCCCATAACCTGCAACTCCATGAGCCGCGCATCCCGCGCCCGCTGCGAGCCCTGCGCACCGATATAGAAGGCCGGAGTCTCCAGCGCTCCGGCAAGGATCGGCGGCTCCCAATCGTGATCGTGGAAAAACAGGATCACCGCCGACCAGGGGTCGATCCCCAGATCTTTCGGCAACGCCGGCCCGGTCAGATGTCGCGTCCGGCAGCCTGCTTCGCTGCCCGAGGCGAGGGTTTCCGCATCGGGCGACAAGAGCAGGTTCGGGTAGCCCGCCCCCTGCACCAGTGCCCCGAAGGTGGCTGCCTCCGGGCCCTTGCCGAAGGTGAAGAACTGGATCGCAGGGGTCTCGCGCACCAGAAACCTGTCGCCGTCCCAGCCGGTCTCCCCGGTCTCGCGCAGGGCGAGCGCGCCGCTTTCGCGCTCGAAGGCCAGCGTTATGGGCCGTCGCTCCGCGCGGGCCTCGACCACCCGGTCCAGCACTTCCCGGTCCGGCCGCGGCACCAGGAGGATGTCGAGCCCGCCGCCGCAGGGGAGCTGGATGTCCATGTAGGGCGAACCACGCCCGTAGCGCACCGAGAGCGGTTCGCCCGCCTTCAGCGCCGCCCCGGCATGGAGTGCGATGTCCGCCTCGATGCAGCCCGAGGACAGGCTGCCGGCCCGGTCGCCGTCCGGCCAAAGCGCCATCATCGCGCCTATCGGCCTGTAGGACGGTCCCTCGACCCCGGTGATCACCGCGAGCACGGCTTCGCCGCCCCGTGCGAGAATCGCGTCGATCGGATCGCGGACAGGCCCCGCGAATGGCACGGTCTGGATCAGCATGGGCTTGCCTCCCGGTCGGGCGTGACTCTAGGCTGCGCCGGGCACTTTACAAGACAAGATGGGTGCGCCGCCCGGGCCGGGGAAGACCCGGACTTCGGCACGGAACAGGCGCTTCCGACGGGTAACCGAGGAGGAACACATGGTCCGCACGATGATCATAGAGGAAAACGGCGGGCCCGAGGTCCTGAAGCTGGTCGACTGGCCGGTCGGCAATCCCGGGCCTGGCGAGATCCGCATCGGTCACGAAGCCGTCGGCCTCAACTTCATCGACGTCTACCAGCGCACCGGGCTCTACAAGCTCGAACTTCCCCACGCGCTCGGCATGGAGGCCGCCGGCGTTGTCGAGGCAGTGGGCGAGGGCGTCACCCACCTGAAACCCGGCGACCGGGCCGCCTACGCCGCCAATCCGCCGGGCGCCTATACAGAAGCCCGAGTGATGCCGGCCGCGCTGGTTTGCCCGTTACCCGACGAGATCTCCTTCGAAGAAGCCGCTGCCGTCATGCTCCAGGGCCTGACCGTGGAATACCTCTTCCACCGCATCGTGCCGCTCCGCGCCGGCGATACCGTGCTGTTCCACGCCGCGGCCGGCGGCGTCGGCAAGATCGCCTGCCAATGGGCCCGCTCTGAAGGGATCACGCTGATCGGCACCGCCGGTACCGAGGAGAAATGCCTCGAGGCCAAAGCGCTCGGCGCCGCGCACACGATCAACTACCGCAAGGAGGATTTCGCCGCCCGAGTGCGTGAGATCACTCGCGGAAAGGGCGTTGACGCTGTGATGGACGGCGTCGGCAAGGACACATTCGCCGCCTCGCTCGATTGCCTGAGGCCGTTGGGGATGATGATCTCCTTCGGCAACGCCTCGGGCCCGGTTCCGCCGGTGAACCTCCTTGACCTTGCCGCCAAAGGCTCTCTCCAGGTGACACGCGCGACGCTCTTCACCTTCGTTGCCGATCCCGCACGCTGCCAGTCCATGGCAAAGCGGCTCTTCGGAAAGGTCGCCTCGGGTGAGGTAAAGGTACAGATCGGACAACGCTACCCGCTAGAACAGGTCGGCGAGGCGCACCGGGCACTCGAGGCCCGCGAAACGACCGGCTCCACGGTGCTGACGCTCTGACGGCCATCCTGCGATGCGCCCGCATCTGGTCATGGATTCCAGCGCGAAAGGCGACGAAGCCGCTCAGCATGAACAGTTCCGCGTTCGAATGGTCGCTTGGCGCGAAAGGGAAACGAACCCCCGCCCCTCCCTTTTTTCTTTTGTTTCCAGAATTTAGACCGCGCCGTGAACATGCCTCCTTGAAAATGGAGTCGTGCCTCAAAATCGCCTTAGCGCGCGGTTTATATCGGGACAACGGGAGCAGTGCCGAAACCGACCGGCAAAGCTCCACTGGAGAAGTGTGATGCGTGTAACCGGATTGAAATCTGTGGTCCTGTCGACCCTTCTTACCGCCCTTGTGATGGCTCCGGTCGTTACCGTGTCGGTAATGGCCCCCGCAGGCGCGGCCTACGCAAAACCCGATTCGGCGCCCGACAAGAAGGACGTCTGCAAGGGCAAAGGGAAGTGCTTCGGCAAGAAGAACGCCAAGGAAGATCGTGGTGGTCGCGACCATGGCAAGGCAAACGCCAAAGGCAAGCGGTCGCTTTCGCCTGCCTGGTCGAAGCGCAAACCGAAGGCGCTTCCACCTGCGATGATCCCCTTGCCGGCCTCGACCTTCTCGGAGTCCGAGCTGGCCCCGGAAACCTCGCGCAGGCCCAAGACCCGGTCGAGCTGACCCTGCCGCGGGCCACCTTGCCGCATCCCTGAAAACCCAATACACGCCCCTCCGAAGATGACGTCTCCGGAGGGGTTTGTTCGATGCAGAAGCCGAAGAAAGTGGTTCTGGCCTATTCTGGTGGGCTCGACACCTCGATCATCCTGAAGTGGCTTCAGACCGAATATGGCTGCGAAGTCGTGACCTTCACCGCGGATCTCGGCCAGGGCGAAGAGCTCGAACCGGCGCGCAAAAAAGCCGAGATGCTTGGCGTCAAGGAGATCCATATCGAGGACCTTCGCGAGGAGTTTACCCGCGACTTCGTCTTCCCGATGTTCCGCGCAAACGCGCTCTATGAAGGGCTCTACCTGCTTGGCACCTCCATCGCCCGGCCGCTGATCTCCAAGCGCCTCGTCGAAATCGCCGCCGAAACCGGCGCCGACGCGGTCGCGCATGGCGCCACCGGAAAGGGCAACGACCAAGTCCGGTTCGAGCTCTCCGCCTACGCGCTCAATCCCGAGATCAAGGTGATCGCGCCCTGGCGGCTCTGGGACCTTACCTCGCGCACCAAGCTCCTCGACTTCGCCGAAAAGAACCAGATCCCGATCGCCAAGGACAAGCGCGGCGAGGCGCCGTTCTCGGTCGATGCGAATCTGCTGCACACGTCGTCCGAGGGGAAGGTGCTGGAGAATCCCGGCGAAGCGGCTCCGGACTACGTGCTTCAGCGCATCACCCGGCCCGAAAATGCCCCTGACGCCCCGGAATTTGTCGAGATCACCTTCGAGAAAGGCGACGCGGTCGCCATCGACGGCGTGGCGATGTCTCCGGCGACGGTCCTTACCCGCCTGAACGAACTCGGCGGCAGGCACGGGGTCGGCATCCTCGATCTCGTGGAGAACCGCTTCGTCGGCATGAAATCCCGCGGCGTCTACGAAACCCCGGGCGGCACGATCCTTCTCGAGGCGCATAGGGGCATCGAGCAGATCACCCTCGATTCCGGTGCCGGGCACCTCAAGGATTCGATCATGCCGCGTTATGCCGAGCTGATCTACAACGGCTTCTGGTTCTCTCCCGAGCGCGAGATGCTGCAAGCGCTGATCGACAAGAGCCAGGAGCACGTGACCGGTACAGTCCGAGTCAAGCTCTACAAGGGTTCCGCCCGCACCGTCGCCCGCTGGTCGGACCATTCGCTCTATTCCGAGGCGCATGTCACCTTCGAGGAAGACGCCGGCGCCTACGACCAGAAGGACGCGCAAGGCTTCATCCAGCTCAACGCGCTGCGCCTGAAACTCCTGGCTGCCCGGAACCGGCGTTTCTCCTGAGGCGACCTTGCCTTGAAACAAGTGTCACCTGTGCGTGACCTCACGGGCGGGTGAGTTGCCGCAGGCCGCCGATCCGGGAGAGTGTCGGCGCAAGGAGCCTGCCATGACACTGACCGCGACCTTCACCCGCCTGAAACCCGTCATCCTGGCCGTCGCGATCGCGATCGGCCTCATCGTCCAGTGCCATGGCGCACGGGCCGCCGCGACCGAGTACGCCTTTTTCGCCGGCGGCTGTTTCTGGTGCGTGGAGTCCGATTTCGAGCAGGTCAAAGGCGTCGGCGACGTGATCTCGGGCTTCACAGGCGGCAAGACGAAGAACCCGACCTACAAGCAGGTCGGCGCCGGCGGCACCGGCCACTACGAGGCGGTCCAGGTGCCCTACGATCCTGCGCAGGTGAGCTACGAGGACCTTCTCGACCTGTTCTTCCGCGCGGTCGATCCGACCGATTCCGGCGGCCAGTTCTGCGACCGTGGCGACAGCTACCGCACCGCGATCTTCGTCACCTCCGACGCCCAGCGTGCCGCCGCCGAAAAGGCAAAAGCCGCGGCGCAGCAGGCACTTGGCCGCACGATCGTCACGCCAATCGTTCCGTTCACCGCCTTCTACCCGGCCGACGAATACCATCAGGACTACTACAAGAAGTCCGACCTCGTGCTCACCCGACGCGGCCCCAAGACGAAAGCCTCGGCCTACAAGTTCTACCGCGACGCCTGTGGCCGCGACCAGCGCGTGAAGCAGCTCTGGGACAAGAACGCCGCCTTCACCCACTGACGGAATTCGCCCTTTCGCCCGATTCCGCCGGCCAGTATGGTCCCTCGACACCGCATCCGGGGGGATCAATTGACCGTCGGCTCATCCGCCGTGACGCCGATGATGGCGCAGTATCTCGACATCAAGTCGGGCCATCCGGACGCGCTCCTGTTCTACCGGATGGGCGATTTCTACGAAATGTTCTTCGACGACGCGGTGGCGGCGGCGCAGGCCCTCGACATCGCGCTGACGAAACGCGGCAAGCATCTGGGCGAGGACATCCCGATGTGCGGCGTCCCGGTCCATGCGGCCGAGGGCTACCTTCTCACGCTGATCCGCAAGGGGTTCCGCGTCGCCGTCTGCGAGCAGATGGAGGACCCCGCCGAAGCGAAGAAGCGCGGCTCGAAATCGGTGGTGAAGCGCGACGTGGTGCGGCTGGTTACGCCCGGCACGCTGACCGAGGATTCGCTCCTCGAGGCCCGCCGCAACAACTACCTCGCCGCCATCGCGACGGTGCGGGACGAAACCGCACTCGCCTGGGCCGACATCTCGACCGGCGAGTTCCACGTCATGCCCACGACCCGCGTCCGCCTGGGCGCCGATCTGGCCCGGCTCCAGCCCCGCGAGATCCTGATTTCCGAGGCGGCGGAGCCCGATTTCTCCGATCAGGTGTCGCATACCGGTGCCGCGGTGACGCCGATGGCCCGCGGCGCCTTCGACAGTACGGGCGGCGAAAATCGCCTCAACGCCCTCTTCGGCACCGCCTCGCTCGATGCGTTCGGAAGCTTCTCCCGGGCCGAGGTTTCCGCCATGGCGGCATTGGTCGACTATCTCGACCTGACCCAGAAGGGCAAGCTCCCCCTCCTCCGCCCCCCGCGCCGCGAGGAACCTGGCGGTGCGATGCAGATCGACGCCGCGACCCGTCGCAACCTCGAACTGACCCGCAGCCTCTCCGGCGACCGCAAAGGCTCGCTCCTGGCCACCATTGACCGCACCGTCACCGCCGCCGGCGGCCGGCTCCTGGAGCGCCGGATCTCCAGCCCCTCGCGCGATCTGGCCGAGATCACCGACCGTCAGGACGCGGTGGCCCATTTCGCGGCCGATGCGCGACTGCGCGGCGAGGTCCGCGCCCTGCTCCGCCAAGTTCCCGACATCGACCGCGCCCTCTCCCGTCTCGCGCTCGATCGCGGCGGCCCCCGCGACCTAGCGGCTATCCGCGACGCGTTAGCCGGCGCCGGGGCGCTTTCTGCCCGCCTCACCGACGCTCCTGCCCATGTCACCCGTGCTGCCGGCGACATGACTGGCCACGACGCGCTCTGCGACCGGCTCGACGCAGCGCTCGTGGCCGAGCCCCCGCTCCTCGCCCGCGACGGAAGCTTTATTGCGGACGGCATCGACGCCGAGCTCGATGAAGCCCGCACGCTCCGCGACGAGGGCCGTTCGGTCATAGCGGCAATGCAGGCCGACTACGCGGCGGAAACCGGGATCGGCTCGCTCAAGGTCAGGCACAACAATGTTCTCGGCTATTTCATCGAGACACCTGCAACCCATGCCGAGAAGATGCTCGGAATGGGTGACAAGTTCATCCATCGCCAGACCACGGCCAACGCGGTTCGATTCACGACGCTCCCGCTCTCCGAGATGGAGACCAAGATCCACAATGCCGGGGCACGTGCGCTCGAGATCGAAATGCGGCTCTATTCCGGGCTGAAGCGCGCTGTTGTGGAGGCGTCGGCTCCGCTCGGCCTTGCCGCAAGGGCGCTTGCCGAAATCGACCTCGCCGCGGCGCTTGCGGAACTCGCCGATACCGAGAACTGGACAAGGCCGCTGGTCGACGAAAGCCGCGCCTTCCGGATCGAGCGCGGTCGTCACCCCGTGGTCGAGGCCGCGCTGAGCCACGAAGGTGCCGCCCGCTTCATCGAGAACGATTGCGATCTTTCCGCAGAGGGCGGCGCCGCGATCTGGCTCCTGACCGGCCCCAACATGGCCGGCAAGTCCACCTTCCTCCGCCAGAACGCGCTCATCGCGCTGCTCGCGCAGGCCGGTAGTTTCGTTCCCGCCTCCTCGGCGCATATCGGCCTCGTCAGCCAGCTTTTCAGCCGCGTCGGGGCATCCGACGACCTCGCCCGCGGCCGCTCCACCTTCATGGTCGAGATGGTCGAGACAGCGGCGATCCTGAACCAGGCCGACGACCGCGCACTGGTCATCCTCGACGAAATCGGCCGCGGTACGGCCACCTATGACGGCCTGTCCATCGCCTGGGCGACCCTCGAACACCTGCACGACACGAACCGCTGCCGCGCGCTGTTCGCCACCCATTACCACGAGATGACCGCCCTCTCGGACCGCCTCCCGGGCCTTCGCAACGCCACTGTCGCGGTCAAGGAATGGGAAGGAGAGGTGATCTTCCTCCACGAGGTCCGCATGGGCGCCGCCGATCGCAGCTACGGCGTTCAGGTCGCGCGCCTCGCGGGCCTCCCTGCCCCGGTCATCGCCCGCGCCCGTCAGGTCCTCGACACGCTCGAATCCCGCGCGCGCGATGGTGGCAAGGGACCGCAGGCACTGGTCGACGATCTGCCGCTCTTCTCATCGGCGCCGCCGGCCGTCGCACTGAAGACAGTGTCTAAAACGGAGGAATTGCTTTCCGGGATTCGGCCGGACGACCTTTCCCCTCGGGAAGCGCTCGAGCTGATCTACCGGCTGAAAGAGGCTCAGGCAAACTCCTCGGACGCGTAACCTTGTATATACAGAAGCGCGGTCAGATCGCCGAAATTCACCCGGATGTCTGCCGCGACGGCCACCGAAGGTTTGGCGTGCAGCGCGACGCCCGCGCCTGCGCGGTGGATCATCCCCAAATCGTTCGCTCCGTCGCCCACCGCCATGGCCTCGGCTTCCGAAATCCCGAGTCGGGCACAGATATCCTCCAGCGCGGCCACCTTCGCCTCGCGCCCGAGGATCGGCCGCCCGACATCGCCGGTCAGCCGCCGGTCCTTGACGAGGAGCGTATTCGCCCGATTCTCGTCGAAACCGAGCTCTGCGGCGACGGCGCCGGTGAATGCCGTGAAACCGCCCGAAACCAGCGCGGTGTAGGCGCCGTGCGCCTTCATCGTCGCCACCAGCGCCGCGCCGCCCGGCGCCAGGGTGATCCGCGTTTCAAGAACCCGGCCGATCACCGACGCATCGAGCCCCCTCAGCAAACCGACCCGCTCCAGAAGCGCCCCCTCGAAGTCGAGCTCCCCGTTCATCGCGCGCGCGGTGATCTCGGCCACCGCCGTGCCGACACCCGCTTCGGCGGCCAGTTCGTCGATGCATTCCTGCCCGATCATGGTGGAATCCATATCCGCCAGCAGCAGCTTCTTGCGCCGCCCCTCGGCCGGTTGAACGACGAGATCCACGCCTTGTACCTGCAGATCGGCCCAGACTTCCCCGGCATTCCCCGGCACCTCCGGCATCCCGAACTCGCAGGCCAGGTCCGGTGCCAGCCAGCGGATTTCCCCACCGCCCCATGCATTGCGGAGTGCGGCGGCAAGGGCCGGGTCGAGCATTCCGCCCGGGGCGGTCAGAAGGGTGGCGATCTGCATGGGGTTCTCCGTTCCGCGCCTCACCTAGGCGATCGCGCGCAGAGGCGCCAGCGGGATGCCGGGAAGGCGGTCGCTTTTGTCACCAAAAGGTCGTGTTTCATCAAATCTTCGCTTGCGTGCCCCGCGGTGCGGGAGTAAGGGCGGCGGCGGGACACCCCTCCCCAACGAGGGGCATGTATCTGGAAGGATGCTTCAGCATGAGCACCACGCACCCGGTCGCGCGCCCGGCAAATCCGCGCTTCTCCTCCGGCCCTTGTGCCAAACCCCCCGTATTCACGCTCGATGCCCTGAAGGACGCGGCCCTCGGCCGGTCGCACCGGGCAGCCATCGGCAAGGCCAAGCTCAAGGCGGCCATCGACGGAACGCGGGAAATCCTCGGAATTCCAGACGATTACCGGATCGGCATCGTGCCCGCCTCGGATACCGGCGCGGTCGAGATGGCGATGTGGTCGCTGCTTGGCGAACGCCCTGTCGAGATGCTGGCTTGGGAGAGCTTCGGCGCCGGTTGGGTGACCGATGTGGTCAAGCAGCTTAAGCTCGACGCGACGGTCCGGACCGCGGACTACGGCGCGATCGTCGACTTCGCGGAAGTCGACTTCGCGCGCGATGTGGTGTTCACTTGGAACGGCACGACCTCGGGTGTCCGGGTGCCGGAAACAGTGTCTATTCCTGAGGACCGGGCGGGTCTGACGATCTGCGACGCGACCTCGGCGGCCTTTGCGCAGGACCTGCCCTGGGACCGGCTCGACGTGGTGACCTTCTCCTGGCAGAAGGTGCTGGGCGGCGAGGCGGCGCATGGGATGCTGGTCCTGAGCCCCCGCGCGGTCGAGCGGCTGGAAAGCTACACCCCGCCTTGGCCGATGCCGAAAATCTTTCGCATGACCAAGGGCGGGAAGCTGATCGAGGGCATCTTCAAGGGCGAGACGATCAACACGCCGTCGATGCTGGCGGTCGAGGATTACCTCGTCGCGCTTGACTGGGCGCGTTCGGTTGGAGGGCTCAAGGGTTTGATTTCGCGGGCAAATTCGAATGCCCAAGTGATCCATGACTTCACCGCCGCGCGCGACTGGATCGAGAATCTCGCCGAGGATCCGGCGACCCGGTCGAACACCAGCGTCTGCCTCAAGTTCACCGATCCGCGGATCCTAGACGGCGCGGCGTTCGCGAAGGCGGTCGCGAAAAGGCTGGAATCCGAAGGGGTTGCCTTCGATATCGGGGCCTATCGCGATGCGCCTCCGGGTCTTCGGATCTGGTGCGGCGGCACGGTGGAGGCGGCCGATCTGGAGGCGCTGATGCCTTGGATCGACTGGGCCTTCGATGCCGAGATCTCGGCCCAGGCGCACGCCGCCTGAGCCGCGCACAACCCGTACACAACCCGTACACAACCTGTACACCGCCGGTGCGCCAAATCGGCCGGTGGGCGCCCAAAGGACACTCGACATGGCTCCCAGAGTTCTCGTCTCCGACAAGCTTTCCGAAACCGCCGTGCAGATCTTTCGCGACCGCGGCATCGACGTGACCTTCGATCCCTCGATCGGCAAGGACAAGGAGAAGCTCCTCGAGGTGATCGGCCAGTATGACGGCCTCGCCATCCGCTCCGCGACCAAGGTCACCGAGAAGGTGCTCGAGGCCGCACCGAATCTCAAGGTGATAGGCCGCGCCGGAATCGGCGTCGACAATGTCGACATCCCGGCCGCCTCGAAGCGCGGCGTGATCGTCATGAACACGCCGTTCGGCAACTCGATCACCACCGCCGAGCACGCCATCGCGATGATGATGGCGGTGGCGCGGCAGATCCCCGAGGCGAACGACTCGACCCATGCCGGGAAGTGGGAGAAGTCGCGGTTCATGGGGGTCGAGCTGACCGCCAAGACGCTGGGCGTGATCGGCGCCGGCAACATCGGCTCGGTCGTGATCGACCGCGCGCATGGGCTGCGCATGAAGGTGATCGCCTATGACCCGTTCCTGACGGAGGAGCGGGCCGACAAGCTGGGGGTCGAGAAGGTCGACCTGGACGCGCTGCTCGGACGCGCCGATTTCATCACGCTGCACGTGCCGCTCACGGACAAGACCCGCAACATCCTCTCGAAGGAAGCCATCGCCAAGATGAAGCCGGGCGTCCGCATCGTGAACTGCGCGCGAGGCGGGCTGGTGGACGAGGCGGCGCTGGCCGAGGCGCTGAAGGAGGGCCGGGTCGCCGGTGCGGCATTCGACGTGTTCGCGACGGAACCGGCGACCGATTCGCCCCTGTTCCACCTGCCGAACGTCGTGGTCACGCCGCATCTCGGCGCCTCCACGACCGAGGCGCAGGAGAACGTGGCGCTGCAGGTGGCCGAGCAGATGTCGGATTACCTGCTGACCGGCGCGGTGACCAATGCGCTCAACATGCCGTCGATCACTGCCGAGGAGGCCAAGGTGATGGGCCCCTGGGTCAAGCTCGCGGGGCATCTCGGGGCGTTCATCGGCCAGATGACCGACGAGCCGATCGAGGCGATCAACATTCTCTACAACGGCCATGTTTCCGAGATGAACGTGGCGGCGCTGAACGCTTCGGTGATCGCCGGCGTGATGAAGGCGGTGAACCCGGACGTGAACATGGTCTCGGCGCCGGTCCTCGCCAAGGATCGCGGCATCGACGTGACCACGACCACCCAGGGCAAGACCGGGGTGTTCGACAGCTATGTGAAGGTGACGGTCGTGACCGGCAAGCGCGAACGCTCCATCGCCGGGACGGTGTATTCCGACGGCAAGCCGCGGTTCATCCAGATCAAGGGCATCACCATCGACGCCGAGATCGGGCGTCACATGCTCTATACCACCAACGAGGACGTGCCGGGCATCATCGGCACGCTTGGCGTGACGATGGGCGAAAACGGCGTGAACATCGCGAACTTCACGCTGGGCCGGTCCGAGCGGGGCCGCGATGCGATCGCGCTGCTCTATGTCGACGATCCGATTCCGGCGCCGGTTCTGAGCAAACTGGAGGCAACGGGCCTGTTCAGTTCGGTTCGTCCGCTGGAATTCGACGTGGCCTGACGACAGGCCCTTTCCCGGCGGCGCCCCCTGAGCTAAGCCGCCGGGAATGGGCGAGAAAAGACGCATCTACGCGATCGGCGACATCCACGGCTATCTTGGCCAGCTCGAGGCCGCGCACGAGCGGATCGCGCGCGACCGGGCCGAGGCAGGGGATAGCGGCGCGCCGGTGGTGCATCTGGGCGACCTGGTGGATCGCGGGCCGGACAGCCGCGGGGTGATCGACTTCCTGATTGCGGGGCAGGCGCGGGGCGAACCCTGGATCGTGCTGACAGGCAACCACGACAGGATCTTCGCGCAGATGATCGGCGCGGTGCCGGCGGGCGAGTTCCGCTTTTCAGCCTGGACATCCGAGGTCATGGGCGGACGCGAGACGGCGGCCTCCTACGGGGCGGAGCCCTCGCTCTGGCGCAGCGACGCGGCCAACCGCGCGCGGCTGGCGGCGGCGGTGCCCCAAGCGCATGTGGAGTTCCTGGCCGGGCTGAGCCTGTGGCACGAGACCGAGGATCTTCTGTTCGTCCATGCTGGGATCCGGCCCGGGCTGGCGCTGTCGGAGCAGATCGTGGAGGATCTGGTCTGGATCCGGCGGGAGTTCCTGGAGGACCCGCGCGATCACGGCCGGCTGGTGGTGCATGGGCACACGCCGGCGGACCGGGCCGAGCATCGCGGCAACCGGGTAAATCTCGACAGCGGCGCGGGCTATGGCCGGCCGATCACGGCCGCGGTGTTCGAGGGCCGTGACTGTTTCGTGCTGGGGCCGGAGGGGCGGGAACCGCTTTTTCCCAAGGAATAGGGTCTGATTCATGAGGCGCGTGGCGGCTCCCTATCTGGTTTGTGCGGCCATCCTGGCGGCGACGGCGCTGTGGCTTCTCTGGGTCGGACGCGTGCCCTTCTGCACCTGCGGCTATGTGAAGCTGTGGCATGGCGAGACGATGAGCTCGGAGAATTCGCAGCATATCGCGGACTGGTACACGCCCTCGCATATCCTGCACGGGATCCTGTTCTACGGCGCGCTCTGGCTGGTGGCGCGGCGGGTGCCGCTCGGCTGGCGGATGGCGGTGGCGACCGTGGTGGAATGCGCCTGGGAGATCGTCGAGAATTCCGACGCGATCATCGAGCGGTACCGGGCGGTGACAATCTCGCTCGACTATTTCGGTGACAGCGTCCTGAACTCGGTTTCGGACGTGACGGCGATGTGGGCGGGATTCTGGCTGGCGCGGGTGCTGCCGGTCTGGGCCTCCGTGCTGGTGGTGATCGGCTTCGAGCTGCTGACGGCCTGGGTGATCCGGGACGGGTTGGCGCTCAACGTGCTGATGCTGCTCTGGCCGCTCGAGGCGGTGCGGGTCTGGCAGGCCGGGGTGTAGGGTCGGCGAATCGGAGGAACGGCATGGAAGACGACCAGGGTGGCGACGAGCCCTGCCTTGCGCACAAGCTGGTGGGCGGGCATGTGGTCGATGCAGAGACCTGGCGCGACGTGGCGCGGTTTCGCGGCGCCGAGCGGGAGCGGCTCTATGCGCTGCGCCGCCGGATGACGCAGGAGGATCGCGCGGAGCAGACGGCACGGGTGATCGACGCCCTGCGCGGGCTGATCGCGGCGCCGGGCAAGACGATCGCCGTCTACTGGCCGATCCGGGGCGAGCTGGACCTGCGGCCCTGGATGGCGGAGCTGTCGGAGACCGGCGCGCAGGTCGCGCTGCCGGTGGTGGTTGCGCGCGGCGCCCCCGTCGCGTTCCACGCCTGGGCGCCAGGTTGCGCGATGACGCGGGGCGCGTGGAACATACCGGTTCCGGCCGATCCGCGCCCGGTCGTGCCGGATACCGTCATCGCTCCGCTGGTCGGCGGTGACGAGGCGGGTTTCCGGCTCGGCAATGGCGGGGGCTACTACGACATGACGCTGGCGGCGCTGCCGATGACCCGCACGGTCGCGGTCGGCCAGGATTTCTGCCGGATCCCGACGATCTTTCCGCAACCCTGGGACATCGTGATGCAGACCACCGCGCTGGGCGACGGCAGCGTCACTCACGTCCGGTGATAGGGGGAGCCTGCGAGGATCGTCGCGGCGCGGTAGAGCTGCTCGCAGAGCATCGCGCGCACCAGCATATGCGGCCAGACCATGGTGCCCAGCGAGAGAGCGAAATCGGCGGATTCTCTCAGGTTAGGGTCTAATCCGTCGGCACCGCCGATCAGGAAGGCCACGTCTTGGCGGCCTCCGTCGCGCCAGCGGGCCAGGGCTTCGGCAAAATCGGGAGAGGAGAGGGTGCGGCCGCGTTCGTCGAGGACGCAGATCAGGGCGCCCTTGGGAACCGCACTGGAGAGAAGGGTTGCTTCTGCGGACGTGCCGCCGCCCTTGCGGTCCTCGACCTCTGCGATCGACAGAGGACCCAACCCCAGCGCCCGACCGGTCCTGACGAAGCGCTGGCGGTAGTCGTCGCACAAGGCGCGTTCGGGGCCGGACCGCATCCGGCCCACGGCGCAAACATGCACGCGCATCGCTCAGCTCTTGGCGGCGCTCTGCTGCCCCGGCGTCTGCCACATCTTCTCGAGCTGGTAGAAATCGCGCACCTCGGGCCGGAAGACGTGCACCACCACATCGCCGGTGTCGATGAGCACCCAGTCGCCGGTTTCCTTGCCCTCGACCTTCGAGGAAAGCCCGCGCTCCTGCTTCAGCCGGTCGACCAGCTTTTCCGAGATCGCGGCGACCTGACGGCTCGACCGCCCGGAGGCGATCACCATGTGGTCGGCCATCTCGGATTTGCCCTTGAGGTCGATGACGATCACGTCCTCGGCCTTGTCGTCTTCCAGCGATGAAAGAATGAGGTCAAGCAAGCTGCCTGAAGCCTGGGTCGGGCCGCTCATCGGGCGTCCCGCTGCGGCCTGGTCACGGACCGCGTCGTGATACTGAGACAGGACATCGTCCTCCTTCAAGTCGCGCCCCTAACCCGACGCCCTTCCAATGTAGCAACGACAAGGGGAAATCTCAATCGGGGCGTGGCACGGATGCACCATGCCTGTTGCCGGACCGGCGCATTTTCACCGAGAGGCCCGGCCCCTCAATAGTCGCGTTCGAAGAAGACGCCGAGCCCGGTCGAACCCGTGGAACTGGCGGATCCGCGCACGGTCACGGATTTCGACAGATCGAGGTTGATCGACACTTCGGCATTGCCGGCCGAGTCGACGGTGACGTCGGAATAGAGATCGTCGGAGAGATACTTGCCGGCGCGCACGCCGACGCCGCCCTCGCCATCGCCGGTCACGTCGAGATCGTCGAGGCCGACCTTCTGCCGGAGCTTGCTCACCACGCCCTCGTCGCCCTTGCCGGCAAGCGTCGCCACGGCGCTGGCGAGCTGCGCGGCCTGGAGCGGCGAGAGGTTTTCGATGCCCTTGTCGAAGAGGAGGCGGGCGACGACCTCATCCTCGGGCAGTTCCGGCTGGGAAGTGAAGGTGATCTCGGGCGCGGCGGCGAGGCCCTGGACGATGACGCGGATCGTGATGTCGTCCTTCTGGTTTTCCGCGACCAGCCGGACATAGGGATTGAAATCGCCCTGGAGCGTTGCGGTGCCCTCGTCGAGGGTGAGGCGCTGGCCGAGGATGTCGAGCCGGCCGCGGATCAGTTCGAACTGGCCGCTGGGGATCACGTTCCGCGTGGTGCCGCCGAGACGCAATTCGCCGCCGAGCTCGGCTTCGAGCCCGCGGCCGCGCAGGAAGATCCGGTTCGGCGCGCTGATCGTGAGGTCGAGCGGGTAGGCGGGCCCGCCACCCTCCGAGCCGCCGGACCCGGCACCGGGTTTTGAGACAAGGCCGGCGCGTTCGCGGGTTTCGCGCACGGCGGCGGGCTCGTTCACATGGCCGATCTCGAAGCTGGGGCCGATTCCGGCGGCGGTGCCGGAGGGGATGCGGATTTCGGTTTCGTCGAGCTTCAGCGCGCCGCCGATGCGGGCCCCGCCGGCGAGGCCACCCTCGACGCCGATATTGCCGCTGACCACGGTGCGGTAGAGGCCCGGATCGGTGAAGACAGCGCCGGCGAGGCCGATCTTGAGGTCGGCCGGGTAGGGCGCGGCGAGGCGGATCGGGCCCGAAACGCTGAGCCTTCCGCCGCCGCGGATCTGGGCGCCGGCCTGGATCTGGGCGCTGGAACCGGCGAGGTCCACGGCGCCGCCCAGCCCGGTGAGGGCCACGCCGAGCGAGGGTGCCGAGAACCGTGCATCGGCGGTTTCGATGCGGCCCGAGAGGCTCGAAAGCGCGGGCGGGCCGTCGAGCCGGAGGTCGAACCTTGCGGCGCCGGTCACCGCGCGGGGGGCGATGAAGGCGTTGGCGGCCTGGAGCGGCAGACTGCCGGTCGCTTTCACGTCGAAGCGGTCGAAGCTTGGGGCGGCGCTGCCGGAGAGCTTGGCGCTGGTGCCGCCGGGGCCGGTCGCGGCGATGTCGAGCGCCCAGTCGCTGCCCTTCGTCTGGCTGGCGGTGCCCTTCGCGATGGCGGGGCCGGGGAGGCCCGGGACCCAGCGGCCGACATCGGCGAGGCGGAGGTCGAAGGTGGCGTCGTTGCTGTCGCGGCCGGTGGTGCCCTTGGCCGCGAGGGTGAGGGCGGCGGTTTTGGCGTCGAGCCGGGCGATCTCGGTCACGCCATTCGCGCGGGTGGCCTGAATCGAGGCCGTGCCGGCGCCGGCGAGGAGCGCGTCGGCATCGGGCTGGGCGATGCGGAGGGACTTTGTGGTGGCGTCGGCGGTGAGGTCGAATTCCGAGAGGTCGATGGTTGCGCCGCCCTGGACGTCGAGGGTGAGCGCGCCGGAAAGGGAGCGGCCGGCGAGAGTCGAGAAGGGGGCGATGTCGTCGGCTTTGACCTGGAATTTGCCGTCGAGGGCAGGGGTCGGCCCGGTGAGGACGAGTTTCGTGTCGGTCATTGCCGTGAGCGCCGGCCCGGTGACGGCGAGGGTGAGGTCGATGTTCTGGGTGGAGCCCGAGGCGTCGATTTCGGCGGCGAGCGGGACGGGCATGCCGGGGAGGAGGCCGTCGGAGTTCAGGAGCGTGATTGCGGCGCGGGTTTCGCCGCCCTGGATGTCGGTGAGTTCGGTGCCGGTGCGGGCGGTGCCAGTCGCCTTGGCGGTGAGCTGGCCGGAGGCGAAGTCGAGGGCGGAGAGGCGGAGATCGCTGCCCTCGCGGGCGGCTTCGAGATGGGTTCGGGCGCGGCCCGCGAGGATCCGGTCGGCCTGCGGCTGGCCGGTGGTGAAGTCGGTGGTGTCGAGATCGGCGGTGAGGGCGAAGCGCGAGAGGTCGGTTGCGAGGCTGCCGCTGGCCTTGGCCTTCACGGCGCCGGAGACGGGGCGGCCGATGCGGGGGGCGAGGGGCGCGAGATCGGCGAGCGCGGCAGTGAGGCTGCCGGTGAGCGTGTCGGTCTCGCCCGAGCGGTCGAGCACGGCTTCGGTGGCGAGCGCGATGCCGGGGCCGTCGAGCTGGGCGGTCAGGTCGAGGCGGGAGGGGGGGCCGGCGGCGGTGACGTGCAGGGCCAGGGGGCCGGGCATGTCGGGCGCGATGATCGAGGTGTCGTGCAGGGTGGCGCGGGTTTCGGCGGTGATGTTGTCGCTGGTGATTGCGGCGGAGGCTTCGATGCGGGCGGCTTCGGTGTTGGCGAGGAAGCGGTCGATGAAGCTGCCGGTGGCGTCGCGGCGGATGCGGGTCTCGATGGTCGCATCGCCGGCGAGGAGCTGGTCGAGCTCGGCGATGCCGGTGCCGAGGCCGGTGCCCTTGGCGTCGAGCGTGACGTCGTAGAGGCCGGCGACGGGGGAGGCCTTGGCGGCGAGATCGGCGCGGAGGGAGCCGGCGAGGTGGCGGCCTGCGAGGCCGGAGAAGACCGAGAGATCGCGGGCGGTGAGGCGGGCGGCGGTGGTGATGTCGAGCCCGGTGTCGGAGGTGGCGAGACTGGCCTGGCCGTCGAGCCCATAGGTTTCGCCGTCGATGCGGTAGGAGGAGATCTCGACCGGCGCGCCCTCCTGCCAGTCGAGGGCGACGCGGCCGGTGACGTCCTCGCCGAGCGCCGCTTCGGCATCGGGGTCGCCCAGGTCGAGCGCGGTGGCGCGGAGGTCGAATTCGGCGGTGACGCGGGGCGTATCGCCGCCCGCGATGCGGCCCGCGCCGTCGAGGCGCAGGGTTTCGGCCTTGAGACCGGGGCGGTCGAGTTGTTCGACGTCGATCACGGCGCGCCAGTCCTCGCTTTGGGCGGCGTCGAAACCGATGGAGAGGTCGGCGCCGCCGATGCGGATCGGTTCGCCGTGCTGGGGCAGGAGCACCGGACTGCCGTCGGCCGACGCGATGCGGCCGGTGAGGTCGATCACTTCGGGGAGGCCGTCGGCGCCGATCTCGGCGCGGCCGGTGAAGTGCATCTGGGCGGCGTCGAGGGCGAGCTTGCCGATGGAGAGGCTGCCGTCGGCGCGCTTGCTGCCGGTGAGGTCGAGCGCGAGGTCGGGGCCGAAGAAGGCCCGGTAGTCGGGGAAGAGGAGGGGGGCGACGTCGCCTGATAGCGTGGCGTCGAAGCCGGTGCCGCCGCCGTCCTCGCCCTTGAGCGCAAGGCGGCCGGTGAGGCGGTCGGTCCCGTCGGTGGCAAGCGCGAGATCGGCGGAGAAATCGTCGAGCGGGCCCGTGCCCTTGACGGTGAGGTCGAGCGCGGGGGCGCCGGGGAGGCCGGCGAGGGTCGAGACGATGCCGCCCTGGGCCTCGTTCACCGCGAGGTTCAGGTCGAGGACGCGGGTGGCGTTGGCGTAGCTGCCCTCGACGGTGAAGCTGCCGGCGGCGCCGTCGAGCCGTTCGGCGGCGATCCTGCCGGATCCTTCGCCGCCGTCGAGCGAGAGCGTGCCGGTGAGTTTGAGTTCGGCCGCGGCGCCGAACAGGGCCTGGCCGAGCACCACGCGGTCGGCGGAAATTTCGCCGATCTGGACCGAAACCGGGAGTTCGGGGAGCGAGAAGCCGGGCGCCTCGGCCGTGGGCATCTCGTTCGCGGGGAGCGGCGGGCGGGTGAAGTCGATCTCGCCGGCGCTCAGATGGTCGACCTCGAGGCGGCCGAGGAGCAGGGCGGAGCGGGTCCAGACCAGTTCGACATCCTTAAGCCGGAGCCAGACCCCGTCGGCATCGGAGAAGGTCATGGTGGCAAGGCGCGCGTCCGAGCTGAGCGCGCCTTCGAAGCCGGTGATGGTGACGTCGCGGCCCTCGCCGGAGAGGAGTTCCTCGAGCTTGCGTTCGAGGAAGCCGCCGCCGTCCTCATCCTGCGCCAGAGCCGGGTGGCCGAGGGCGACCGTGGCCGCGAGGAGATATGCCGCGCCGCGCATCAGAACGCCTGCCCGATGCCGATATAGATGTGGAAGCCCGAATTGTCGCCCGGGCCGCTCACCGGCACCGCGAGGTCGAAGCGGATCGGGCCGATGCCGGTGTCGTAGCGGAGGCCGAGACCGGCGCCGGAATGGCTTTCGCCCGAGGAGCCGGGCAGGCTGCCTTCACCGACCGTGCCCCAGTCGTAGAAGCCGACGAGCTGGACATCGTCGCGCACTCTTGTGCGGAATTCGGTCTGGAGGCCGAGGAAGCTGCGGCCGCCCGATGCGACGCCGCCGATATCGAGATCGAGCGACTGGTAGTCCTGGCCGCGCACGGTGCCGCCGCCGCCCGAGGTGAAGCGCAGCTCGTTCGGCAGGCCGGTGACCGAGGCGCCGACGATGGAGCCGGCCTGGAGATGGGCGGCGAGCACGTATTTGTTGTTCTGGCCGTAATCCTCGAAGGCGCGGGCGTCGAGCGTCAGCCGTGCGCCGCTTTCCGAGCCGTCGAGGCCGAAGAAGGGCGAGATGCCGAGGTCGATATAGTAGCCGTCATTGGTGTTCAGGATCCCTTCGCGCTTGTCGTAGGTGCCGCCGAGCGGCAGGAAGACCTGCTGGTAGACAGTATCGCCCGAAGCGTCGCTTACATCGGAATAGCGGTATTCGATTCCGTAGCGGGTGCTGGCGATATCGTTGATTTCACGGTTGAAACCGAGGCCGATCGTGGCGCTGTCGGAGATGTAGTCGTCTTCGTCGCGATGTTCGATGCCGGTCTTGATGTAAGCGTCGGTCAGGGCGTTGGGCGTGGCGGGGCGACCGAGCTCCATGCCGAGGCTGTAATCGGTGCCGCCGGATTCTCCGCCGATGCCCGAGACCTCCGCGTCGAAGCGGAGCCGTTCGGCGCCGCCGCGGAGATTGCGGTGCATCCAGAAGGACGAGAGGGTCAGGCCGGCGGAGCTGTCGAGCTCGGCGCCGAAACCGAAGCGGCGGGGCTTCTGGTCGACCACTTCAGCGATCACGTCGAGCGTGCCGTCCGGGTTCGGCTGGTCGGCCTCGGTCAGGGTCACCGAGCTGAAGGCGCCGGTTTCGCGCAGGCGGCGCGCCGAGCGGTCGACGGCGGCCGGGTCGTAGGTTTCACCCTTGGGCAGGCCGGCGATCTTGCGGATCCGGCGGGTCGAGACGGCAGACTGGCCTTCGATCCGGAGCGTGCCGAAGCGGAGGACCGGGCCGGGTTCGATGGCGATGGCGGCGTTGAGCGTTTCGGTCGCGTGGTTCGCGGTGATCTTCTGGCCGGCGACGTGGGCCATGGCGTGGCCAGTATCCTGCCAGCCCTCGACGACGGCACTGGTGGCCTCCTCGATCACGCCGGTGCGGGCGGGTTTGCCGAGCGAGAAGCCTTCGGGGAGTTCCGTGCCGGGTGCGACGGGCGCGATCTCGGCCTGGCCGAAGCGGTAGAGCGGGCCGGGGCGGACGATGACTTCGACCGTGCCGATGCTGGCGAGGGTGGCGAGCGGGTCGATTTCGGCGGCCTCGCTGCCGTCGATCCGGATCGAGACGGTGCCGCCGAAGCGGCCCTCGGCATAGAGCGCGCCGACGATGCGGGCGTAGTCGGCGCGGGCTGCGGCGAGGATGTCGTTGGGGTTCTGCACCCCGGTCTTCTTCTGCTCGACGAGGAGCGAGGAGGCGCCGAGGGTCTGGGCGAGACCGTCGCCTCCGCCCTGCACGCGGAAACGCAGGGTGTCGAACGCCATGGCCGGCAGCGCCGCCGCTCCCGCGCATGCGAGTGCGGCCCAGAACGCGGCCCGGCTGCAACTGATCACGGTAAATGGCCCCCTGCCTCACACGCCAGCCCCTCCGACCGGCAGTCACCCCACAACATAGTGCGCCCGCTCATTCTGCCAGTGGTTCGGCGGCGATCCGGCTGCCCTCGAGGATCTTTACCTCGCGCTGCGGGAACGGGATCGAGATGCCGTTTTCCTTGAAGGCGTCCCAGAGCGCAAGGTAGACATTGCCGCGGATATTGGTGAGCCCGCCGGTGGGGTCGCTGATCCAGAAGCGCAGGATGTAGTCGACCGAGCTGTCGCCGAAGCCGACGATATGACAGACCGGCGCGCGCCAGCTGAGCACCCGTTCGACGCTCGAGGCGGCCTCGATGGCGACCTTGCGGACCATGTGCGGGTCGTCGCCATAGGCGGTGCCGAAGAAGATGTCGAGCCGGACGAACTCGTTCGAGTGGGACCAGTTCACCACCTGGCCGGTGATCAGATCCTCGTTCGGGATCAGGTATTCCTTGCCGTCCCGGGTCACCACAGAGACGTAGCGGGCGCCGAGCGCGTTGATCCAGCCGAAGGTGTCGCCGAGCGAAATCACGTCGCCCGGCTTCACCGATTTGTCGAGGAGGATGATTACCCCCGAGACGAGGTTCGACACCACTTTCTGGAGGCCGAAGCCGAGGCCCACGCCGATCGCGCCCGAGAGCACCGCGAGGCCGGTGAGGTCGACGCCCACCGCCTTCAGCCCGACGAAGAAGGCGATGCCGTAGAGCAGGACCTGCAGCACCTTGACCACGAGGACGCGCATCGAGGGCGAGAGGCCTTCGACCTTTTCGACCTGCGCGGCGGTGGTGGTGGCGAGGAAGCGGGCGACGAAGAAGAAGAGGCCGATGATGAACACCGCCTGGAGCACGATCCAGACCGAGATCCGCATGTCGCCCAGCTGCACCGAGGCGCTGTCGAGCAGGGCCTCGGCCGCGTCGGTGAGGCCGAGGATGTTGAGCGTGATCCAGATCCAGGCGCCGTAGCGGACCACGGTGCGCAGGAAGGTGTTGGCGATCAGCCGCGTCGCGAAGGAGACGATCAGCCAGGCGAGCGTCAGGTTGCCCACGATGACCAGGAGGTAGGACCGGCTGGGCCAGGTCGCCTGGCGCATGATCCAGACGACGACCCAGATGAGCACGACGAAAAAGATCATGCGGATCCGCTTGTGGACCACGAGGAGGAACCGGTAGCGCCATTTCGGCCAGTTCTCGCGGGTGCGCATCCAGTCGTGCAGCTTCGGCGCGAAGATCCGCGCGAGGATATGCGCCGCGATGAAGATGCCGATGGCGATCACGGCCTGGTAGGCGTTCCAGGGGCGCAGGAGCGTGTTGAAATAGACCTGTGCCTGGCCAAGCAGCCCCTGCCCGAGCGCCGCGATTTCCTGCGCCTGGTCGATCAGGTTCGGTGCCTGGTCTGGATCCATCCGAGTTGCCTCCGGACGGAATCATTGCAGCCGCGCCGGGCATCCGCAATCGTCTTCTCCCACGTGTCCCCGGTTTCCCTCGGCGCGGCACCTGGCCGGCGGCGCCGGCCTTTGGGCTTCCCGGTCTGGGGAAGACAGGTGCGGAGGCAGGCTTTCGAAGGCCGTAGGCTACTGGACGACGAACTCGGCGTGGAGCGCGCCGGCGGCCTTGATCGTCTTGAGGATGTCGATCATGTCGCGCGGCGAGACGCCGAGCGCGTTCAGGCCCGCGATCACGTCCGAGAGCGAAGTGCCGCTTGGGATGTCGGCCATGCCGGGCTGGCCGCTTTCCTCGATCGACGCCGAGCTGCGCGGCACCACGATCGACTCGCCGTCCGAGAACGGGTTCGGCTGCACGACGAGCGGCGCCTCCTCGATCCTGAGCGTCAAGTTGCCCTGGCTGACCGCAACGCGCGAGATCCGCACGTCCTCGCCCATCACGATGGTACCCGAGCGCTGGTCGACGATGACCCGCGCACGCAACTCAGGATCGACCGCGAGGTTCTCGATCCGGCTGATCGCATGGGCGGCCGAGATCGCCCCTGTGGCCGCCACGTCGAGCTCGACGGTGCCGGCATCCTGCATCCGGGCCACCGGGCGGCCGATATCGGCATTGATCACCTTCTCGATCCGGAGCGCGGTGGTGAAATCGGGTTCGCGCAAGGCCAGGCGGATGCGCTGCAGGTCGGAGAAGGAAAAGTCGATTTCGCGCTCGATGCGCGCGCCCGCCGGGATCGAGCCGGCGGTGGGCACGCCCTGCACCACGCTCGCCGCCTCGCCCTGGGCCGAAACGCCGCCCGCGAGCACGGTGCCCTGCGCGACGGCGTAGATCTGCCCGTCGGCGGCGTTGAGCGGGGTCATGATCAGCGTGCCGCCGAGGAGGCTGTCGGCATCGCCGATGGCCGAGACGGTGACGTCGATCCGCCCGCCCGCCCGCGCGAAGGGCGGCAGCGTGCCGGTCACCAGGACGGCGGCGACGTTCTGCGGCCGGAACTGCTCGCCCGATATGTTTACGCCGAGCCGCTCCAGGAGGTTGGTCATGATCTCTTCGGTGAAGGGCGCGTTGCGGATCCCGTCGCCGGTGCCGTTCAACCCGACCACGAGGCCGTAGCCCACCAGGTCGTTGCCGCGCACCCCGTCGAACTCGACGAGATCCTTGATGCGCACGTCCTGCGCCGCGCCGGCGGTGGCCGCGAGCGAGACCGCGAGGACCAGGAGGGCGAGGAGACGGTTCATCTGAGGTAATTGGTGAGCGAGAGGTCCGAGAGCCGGCCGGTGATGAAATAGAGGCTTTGAAGCTGGCCCTCGAGTTGCTGGAGCTGCGTCGCCGCCTGCAGCGGATCGGCGGCGCGGATCTCGGACCGTGCGATTTCGTAGGATTCGCGTTCGGAGGCGATGCGGGTGCGCGCGGTTTCGATGCGCTCCTGCGACACGCCGAGATCGGCGCGGACCGAGACGAGCGAGGCCTCGGCCGTCAGGAGCCGCTCGCCGGTGGAGCGGGCGAGGACCGCGCGTTCCGCGGGCGCGGTGTTGAGCACGCCGAGATCGATCAGCGCCGCGGTCGCGAGGTTCTTCAGCACGTCGACCACTTCGGGCGTGGTCGCGCCGAGGAAGGGATCCGCGGAGGAACCGTCGCCCAGCGAGACGGCGTCGGCCGGGGTGGCCGAGCCGAGATAGGAAACGGTTTCATAGGTGCCGCCGGGAGCGAAGAAGGCATCGACCGCGGTGAAGACGTCGGCCGCGGTGGTGGCGGGGCCGACCGCCGTCATCAGGTCGGCCAGGATCGTTTCGGGATCGTCGAGCGCCGGGCGGTCGAAGGCCTGGCCGGCGAAGAGCGTGCGGCCGGCCACGTTGGTGTTGAGCCCGGTCACGGCGGCGGCGAATTTCTGGCGCGCATCGGCGGCGGCGCTGCCGGTGAGCTGCGCGTCGGTCGATTCCTGCACGAGGAGCAGCGAGGAGGAGAGAGAACTGGCGTCCGAGGCGATGCGGCCGAGGATGTCCTGGCCCACCTCGGCGGCGAGCGAGGCCTCCTTCACCGAGACCTCGTAGGCGTCGAGCGAGGTCAGCGAGCGTTCGAGCCCGGCAAGCGCGCGGAAGTCGCCGCGCACCTCGCCGATCAGGTCGCTCTTCTCGCCGGTCGACAACTCGCCGGAATAGCGCATCAGGCCTTCGTTCAGACGCGCGATCTCGCGCCGGAGCTGGAAGGATTGGGCCAGGTCGCCGAGTGTGGTGAAGCTCATCTCGTCCTCCTCAGATCGCCAAGAGGTCCTTGATCAGACCGTCAACGGTCTGGATCACCCGGGCATTCGCGGCATAGGCCTGCTCGATCAGGAGGAGCTTCTGCATCTCCTGGTCGGTGTCGACGCCGTTCGCGTATTCGAGCTCCTTCAGGGATTGCTGCTCGGCGGCGGCGAAGCCGGAGCGGCGCTCCGCGACGACGAGGTCGCCGGTGATCCGCGACGCGAGCGCCGAGGCGAGCGTGTGCACGGTCTGGCTGGTGCCGGCGTTCGGGCCGGTCGCGGGCACCCGGAGCGCGTTGAGCGCGCCGGCGAAGGCGTTGAGCAGGTCGGCATTGCCGACATCGCCCGCCGTGGTCGCGCCGAGACCGTCGCGGAGGAGGCGGGCGGAACCGCCCCTGTCGGGATCCACGAGCGCGTTGATTTCGAGCCGTCCGGCGAGGCCCACCTCGTTGGCGGCGGAGAAGGCCGCGCCGTTGTCGGTGAAGAGGCCCGGGTCGCCGGCGGTGAAGGTGGGGTCGAGGGACGGGTCCTCGAAACGCTCGACGAGGTCGCGGGCCAGCGCGTCGAGATCGGACTGCGCCGAGGGGGCGAGCTGGTCGCGCACGTCGAAGGCGGCGCCGAGGGTGCCGCCGCCGAAGGGTTGGAAGCTGCCGGTGGTAGGCATGTTGCGACCGTCGATCGAGAGACCCGAGAGCGCACCGCTCGCCAGGGTCATGTCGGCGGTGATGAAGTTGGCGGGCGTGAAATCGACGGTGACGGCGGTGTCCTCGAGGAGGATCGCGCCGCCTTCGGTATAAAGCGCCACCTTGCCGTCGGAGCGTTGGACCTCGCGCATCGGCACGATCTGGGAGATCGCGTCGATGACCTTCTGGCGCTCGTCCTGCAGGGCGGAGACATCGCGACCCCTGCCATTGAGCGAAGCGATGGAGGCGTTGATCTCCTGCACCTGCCTGAGGCCCGAATTGAGCTGGTCGACCTGGAACGCGATCGACCTGTCGGCGTCCAGACGCGCGCCCTGGATGTCGTCGGAGACCGAGTTGATCGCGCCCGCAAGCTCCTTGGCCGCGGTGAGGACGGCGGTCAGGCGGGTATCGGAATCCGGCCGGCTGGCGGCGGTGATCAGGCTCGATTCGAAGAGCCGGAAGCGGCCGGAGATCGAACTTTCCTTCTCGGGCGTGCCGACGAGGTTCGAGACCTTCTCGAGAAACGCCTTGGTGTCGTTCGAATAGCCGAGCGCGGCGTCGGCGAGGCGCCGGTCGCGCAGGAGCCCGGCATCGACGACCCGGACCACCCCGTCGACCTGGACCCCGGCCCCGCCGCCGTCGAGGACCCGCGTGGACAGCGCGATCTCGCGACGCCCGTAGCCCTCGGTCATCACGTTCGAGACGTTGTTCGAGACCAGCTGCGCCGCGCGGGAGGTGGCGGTCAGTCCGGAGAGGGCGTTGGCGAGAGAGGCGGATAGGCTCATGGCTCAGGTCTTTCGGGAGAGGATCATCGTTTGATGTTGGTCGTCTCCTGCAACATCTCGTCGACGGTCTGGATGACTTTGGCGTTGGAGGAATAGGCGCGCTGGGTCTGGATCAACTGGGTCAGCTCGCCGGCCACGTCGGTCGCGGATTCCTCGAGCGCGAAGCCGATGATGTCGCCGGTGGGGCCGTCGCCCGCATCCCAGAGGAAGAACGAGCCGGATTCGTTCGAGAGCGCGTAGGTCTGGTTGTCGAGCGCCTCGAGCCCGTTGGGATTGGGCACGTCGACGAGCGGGATCTGGTAGAGCACGCGGGTGATGCCGGTATCGAACACGGCGCTGAGGAAGCCGTTCCCGTCGATCTCGACCGAGGTCATGTTGCCCACCGGGAACCCGTCCTTGGTGATCGAGGTCGGCGCGAAACTGTCGGAGAGCTGGGTCATCACCGTGCCGGAACCCGGGGCGCCGATATTGATGTCGATATCGCCGCGGTCGGCGGTGACGGTGAAGGTTCCCGTGGTCGCGTTGTAGGCGCCGCCGACAAAGGTGCCGGCGCCGGCATTGCCGGAGATCAGGATCGGGTCGCCGCTGGCATCGAGTTCGGCAAGCGAGACGGTGGAGATCGTGCCGCCGCTGCCGGTGGTGTCGTCGAAGACGATGTCATAGGCGCCGATCAGCGCGCCGCCCTGGGCGGAGTCGCGGAGTTCCATGACCCATTCGTTCGAGGCGCCGGAGACCGGCAGGATCGGCGTGTAGGTGACGTCGAGGCTCTGAGAAGTGCCGAGGTTGTCGAAATATTCGACCGAGAGCGAGAGCGAGTCGCCGGCGGCGTCGAATTCGGTTTCGGTGGCGGGAAGGTTGACGCCCAGGGTGATCGCCGTGGTGGGTTCTGCGGCGAACTGGTTCGCCTGGATCTGCACGGGGGTGAGCCCGTCGGCGGTATCGCGCGGATAGGTGGGAATGGAACCGTCGGAATTGGCCTCCCAGCCCATCAGGACGAGGCCGCCGGGGTTCACGAGATAGCCGTTCGCATCGGTGCGGAACGAGCCGGTGGTGGCGAGGTTCATCGGCCAGTCGGAGGTCTGCGAGATCAGCGCGGTCTCGGTGGTGACCGGCACGAAGCCGCGGCCCCGCACGGCGATGTCCGTGGGGTTGCTGGTGGCGGCGAGCGCGCCGGACTGGTCGATCAGCCGGCTGGTGGTGATCCGGACACCGCCCGCGGAATAGGAGCCGGTGCCGCTGTTGATGACCAGCGAGTGAAAGTCCGTCTCGACCCGCTTGTACCCATAGGTCGCGGAGTTCGCGATGTTGTCGGAGATCGTCGCCAATCGGCTCGCATTCGACGCAAGACCAGCGACACCCGCATTCAGCGAGGAAGAAATTGTCATAGAGGTGCACCTTCTGCTGCAAAGCCCCGTCCGCTTTCAGAGCTAAGGTGCGCGTCGTTAAGACCGTTCTAACAAATAAAATTCACGGCAAATTTCAGCTCTGGCGGCGCAGGAGCACGATCTCGATCCGGTCGTTGCGCGGGTCCATCGGATTCTTGGTCGCCGGCATCCGGTCGGCAAATCCCGTCACGCGTTCGATCCGCTTCGGCGGCACGCCGGCCGCCTCCAGCGAGGCGCGGAGCCGCTGGGCGCGCTCCGAGGTCTGGTCCCAGGTGCGGTTCTCGCGCACCACCACCGGCACCGAGCGGGAATGAGCCTGGGTCGCGATGCCATTGTCGACCAGGTTCAGCATCGGCGCGATGTCGCGAAGGATGTCGAGCAGGATGCGCGTGGGCCGGTCCTCGGTGTCGAAGAGCGTGGCATCCTCGGTGTCGAAGAGCTCGATCACCAGCCCCTCGTCGCTCAGGCGGGTGACGATGTGACGGCGCAGAAGCTCGTTCTGCATGCTCTCGCCGCCGATCCCTAGAAGCGCGTTCTGGACCTCCTTGAGATCCTCCTCCTTCTTCGCGCGTCCGGTGGCATGCAGCGTTTCGGCGTCCCCGTCGGTCTCGTCATTGTCGGAGGCTCCCATCGCCACGATGTCCTTCGAGGGCTCGTTGACCGACTGGCCGGTGCTGTTCCGGGTCATCGCCTGTTCGGAGAACATGCTTTCGCCATTGAACGCCCCCGAGCCGCCGCCCGAGGACTTCACGATCGGAATCGTCGGGTTGAAATAGTCGGCGATGCTCTTGCGCTGTTTCTCGGTCGTGGCGCCGAGGAGCCACATCAAGAGGAAGAAGGCCATCATCGCGGTCACGAAGTCGGCATAGGCCACCTTCCAGGCGCCGCCATGGTGGCCGTGCCCGCCGACGACCTTCTTGCGCTTGATGATGATCGGCGCGTTTTCGCCCGGTCCGGCCATGGCATGCCCTCTCCGTCACCCGGGGCGCGACCCTAGAGCCGTGCGGTGAACGAAGGCTTAAGCGCGATAGGCGCGGGTCAGGGCGAGGCCGAGACCGGCGAGGCCGCCGCCCAGATGGGTCTGCCAGGCCAGCCGCCCGCCGGCGAGCCACCAGAGCACGACGTTCAGGACGACGAAGAGCAGGATCAGGCGCAGCGCCGGGGCGAGGCTGCCGCCACGGCGTCGGGCATCGGCGATTTCCCAGCCGATCAGCGCGCCGGCCAGGCCGAAGAGCGCGCCCGACGCGCCGACCATCGGCACGTTGCCGGGGCCGATCAGCGCATAGCCGATGCCGCCCGCGATGGTGGCGGCGAGGTAGATCTCGGCGAAAGCACCCTGTCCGGCCCGGGCGACGACGACGGTGCCGATGGTCACCAGGGTGATCATGTTGAGCGCGAGATGCGACAGGCCGCCATGGAGCAGGCTGTAGGTGAAGAACATCGCGGCACTCTGGCCGGGATAGATCGCCTGCGCGCCGCCGAGGAGCCCGGGCCAGAAGCCGCCCAGCGCAATGGCCTCGGAGCGGAGCGACCCGCCGGTGAGGTCGCTCGCCGTCAGCACGAGTTCGATCGCGCTGCACAGGATCAGGGGCACCCAGATGGCGGGGGCGATCCGAGACTGGCTCATAAGCGTGTCCGGCCCGCTGCCGCCCCCGACCGCCGGGTCAGGGCCGGAGCGAGAAGCTGCGGCCGATCGAGGTCACGATGGCGTTCGAGCTGGCCGAGGACGAGCTGCTGCTGTCCTTGTAGCGGCCGACATAGCCCAGGTTCCAGTTCCAGTCCTCGGTCAGCGCACGGCTGTAGGTTACGCTGAAATCGGCCCGGGTCGAGTCGGTGGTGGTGCCGGCGCCGATATCCTTGGCGTCGGCGACTTCGAGTCCGATGGACAGGCCCGACACCTCGTTGATCTCGTGATTGTAGCCGAGGCCGAGGATCGTGCGTTCGACTTCCTCGTTGTTGTCGTTCACCGTGGCGCTGCGGCGCAGGCTGGCGGTGATGACGCCGGTGGCGACCTCGTTCTCGTAGTCGATCGAACCGATCATCACCGTGTCGCCTGTATCGCTGGAGCTCACGCCGATGCCGAAGGAGAACCGGCCCTGGGCGAGTTCGAGGGCGCGGGTGGCCAGAACGTCGGTTCGGGCGGTGTCGGTGTATTGCGTGCGCGCGACCGACAACCCGAAATTGCCGTTCGCCAGATCGCGGACCACGCCCACACGCGCGCTGACACCGTCGCTTTCGGTGGTGCCGCCGGTGGTGGTTTCCTCGATCTGGGTCTGGGTGACCTGGGCATCGAGGGTCAGATCGGGCGTGATCGCGTAGTTCAGGCCGACGCCGAGGTCGGTCGTGTCGCGTTCGGTCGAGACGGCGTCATCGGCCGAATACATCGACGACCGGGCAATCAGCCGGGCGGTCGCGGCCGGGTTGATCCGGAACCGGGCCACGGCGCCGATTTCGTCCGTGGTGCGGTCGAAGAGGCGCGGATCGACGACGTCGGAATAGTCGCGGTCCTTGCGGCTGGCCGAGAGGTCCATGCCGAAGGGAGCCTCGACGCCGAAGGAATAGGTCACGCCGTAATCGGTCCGCGCGATCTGGCCCTGGGAGCTGAGGATCGTGTCCTCGATCTCGTCGGCATCGGTGTCGAGGAAGACGCTGTTGAGGATGTCGTCCTTGCGGTAGGCGGCGTTGAAGCCGAGCCGGCTGTCGGCGCCGTTCGCGCGGTAGTTGAGCCGCACATAGGGCTTTTCGACGCCGTTTTCCTCGGTCGCGCTGCCGGCGAGGTCTTCGTATTGAAGATCCGCGCCGAAGGAGAGGTTGAGGGTCTGCGTCGCCGTCTCGGAGCCGACCACGATGCCCAGCGTGGTGTAATAGGTCGTGTCCGTGCCCGGCGAAGTGACCGCAAGCCGGCCGTTGTCGTTCACCTCGACGCCCGCCTCGACGGTGGCCTCGATGGTAAGCGGCGAAGCAGGCGCCTCCTGGGCGCCTGCCTTGTCGTCGTTGAATGTCATTCCGAGTGTCGCGGCGCCGATCAGGATCGCCGCATGTTTCTTGCCCCCGCCCGTCATCTGCCCATTCTTCTTTTGATTCTGGTTTGGATTAGAACTCGAAAAGCTTGCGCTGCGGCACCACGATCACGTCACCGTCGACGAGCTTGACCTCTTTCGACAGCGTCGCGCCCTTTTCCACCGCGCGGTAGTTGAACACGTAGGTCTTGCCGCCGCGGCGCAACTGGATCCGGTTGGTCGCCGCAAAGCGCGAGAAGCCGCCCGATTCCGCGAGGAACTGCAGCAGCGTCGTGCCACGGTCGACCGAGATCTTGCCGGGCGTGTTGACCTCACCCATCATGTAGACGTCGATCTGGGCCGGGCCCGAAGAGGCGAATGCCTTGGGCGACACGCCGGCGATCGACACGAAGACCGACGGGGTCGTCGCGAAGTTCGGTGCGAGGCCGGAGGCCAGAAGGCTCTGGACCGCCTGCGGCGAGTTGCCGCTCGCGTTCACGCGGCCGACCAGCGGAAACGAGAAGCTGCCATCGGGCAGCACGAGAACCTGACGGTTCAGGGAGGGATCCTCCAGAACCTCGATCGAAAGCTGGTCGCCCGGCTGGATCGTATAGCCCGATTGCGCCCAGCTCGTCGTCGCAGCCAGCAGCGCAATGCAGATCGCAAAGAAACGCATCACCATGATTACCCTCGTCAATCCCCAAGTGTTAACAGCACTATGGCCGCAGATGCCCCGAAATTGAAGCAATTTCGCCGCTTTTTCCAGAAACGGCCCCCACCTGGCCACATTCTGATCCATTCGCGGAACAATCGCAAGGCGAGCTACTGATCGGTTCCGGATTCCTGCTCATCGAGCAGCGCGGTAAGCCGCGCGATCTCGGCGCGGGCGGCGGCGTATTCGGGTTCGGCGGCGCCCGGGCCGGCCAGATCCACCGCGCTCTGGAGCCGCTCGATCGCCGCATCGGTGCGCCCGGCGGCGGCATAGGTCATGCCCAGCCGGTATTGCACGATGGCTTCCTCGGGGAACGCCTTGGCTGCCGGTTCGAGGTGCCTGATCGCCTCGTCCTCGTCGCCGCGCAGATGGGCGATCCAGCCGTAGGTGTCCTGGAAGGCCGGCACGTCGCTGCCGCGCAGGCGGCGGGCGATGGTGAAGGCGCGTTCGAGCGAGGCGGAATCGTCGCGATGGGTCGAAAGGAGGCTCGCGAGGTTGTTGGCGATGATCGGCGAGTTCGGGAGCTTGTCGTAGAGCCCCTGGTAGATCTCGATGGCGCCGTCGACATCCCCGTCACGCTCGCGCTCGCCGGCCCGCGCCCAGAGGAGGTCCGGGGAGTCGGGCAGCACCTCCAGCGCCTCGTCGAGGATCCCGCGGGCGGCCTCGGTCTCTCCTGTGCGGAGCTTGGATTCGTAGAGCGCGCGCCAGACGATTTCGCTTTTGGGATCCTTTGCCACGAGATCGCGCAGGATCGATTCCGACTCCGCGGCCCGGCCGGTATTGGCGAAAAGCGCGGCCTGCAGCATTCGCATCACCGGCTGGTCCGGATCCTCCGAGAGTCGCTTGTCGATGAAGCTCTCGGCGTCGTCGAACTTCCCGTTCTCGATATAGGTCCGCGCCACGGCGATCTCGGCGGCGCTGCCGGCGTCGCTTTTGGCGGCAAGTTCGCTCAGGAAGCGCAGCGCCTCGTCACCGCGGTTCTGGCCGCGCAGCCGGTCGACCCTGAGCGCATCCGCGACGGCGATGGCCGGGCCGGTGCCGATCCGGCGCAGGCGCGTCTCGGTGGCTTCCGCGCGGCGCCAGTCGGGCGTCTCGACATAGGCCCGGCCGAGGAGGCCGAGGAGATCGAGATCGTTGGGCGCGCGCCGCAGCGCCTCGGTCAGCACGGTTTCGGCCGGCTTGTAGTTCTTGTCGGCGATCAGGAAGCGCGCATAGGCGGTGGCATAGCGCGGCGCGTGGCCCGAGGTCTCATCGGCGAGCGACATCATCTCGCCGGCAAGGTCGCGGCTGCCGTTGCGCAGATGCGCTTCGGCGATCAGCGACATGATTTCGGGATCCTCGGGCGCGCGGCCCAGCGCGGTGCGCAGCTCGACAATGGCGTCGTCGGCCTTGTCGGCCTCGATCAGCCAGCGGGCGTGGATCTTGAGCGCGCCGACATGGCCGTCATCCCGAGCGAGCACCGCGTCGATCCGGGTGCGGGCCTCGTCCTCGCGGCCGACGATCTGAAGCATCCGCACCAGATTGACCTCGATGTCGAGGAGACGCTCGCGCGTCTTGCCGCTGGCCTCCGGATCCACCTCGGCAAGGATCGACTCCATCTCGGCGATGGCCGGATCGTGGTCGCCCCGGTCGAAGCGGAAACCGGCGCGGAGGGCGCGGAACACTTCAGGCGCGGCGCCTTCGCCGATCAGGCGGTCGAGCTCGGCGAGCGCCGCGTCGCTGCCGCCGGTCTGGGCGACGAAGCCCACGAGCTGCACTTGGCGCTCGGTGCGCTGATCGTCGTCCTCGGCCGCCGCGATCCAGTCGCGCAAGAAGGCGGCCGCCCCGTCGGAATCGCCCTTCGACGCGAACCATTGCAGAAAGGATTGCGGGTATTCGGGCGAGTCGGGGAACAGCGCGACCAGCTTTTCGAACTGTGCCCTGGTGACCGCGTCATCTCCGAGATTGGCGAGGACGTTCAGCTTGATCTGCTGCCAGCGCTCGAGTTTCTCATCGGTGGCGAGGAGCCTGTCGATCTCGGCGAGCGCCTCCCGGGCTTCGCCCTCGCGGATATGGTTGTCGATCAGGGTCGGCAGGGTGAGCTGCACATCCTCGATCTTGTCGGCAAGGGACTGCAGCCGGGCCGCGGCGGCGCGCCGGTCGTCGGCCGCGTCGGCCTTGATCGCGGCCTGGTAGTCGAGGATCGCGCCGATCGCCTGGACCTCGGGATCCTCGGGCGCGATTTCGAGCGCCTTGCGGCCGTGCTTTTCCGCCTCGCCGAGATCGCCGGCGAGCATGGCCAGGCGGAACATCCATTTCCGCGGCAGCGGGTCCTTGGGGAACTGTTCCGAGAGCAGGAGGTAGTGGCTGTAGGCCTCCTGGTAGTTTCCGGTCTCGCGCATCACCCGGGCATAGGTTAGCCGCGCCTCGCGATGCAGGCCGTTCAGCTTGAAGACGTTGCGCAGCTCGACGATGGCGCGGTCGACATCGCCCTCTTCCAGAAGAGCGAGACTGTTCTGGTAGTGCTCCTCGGCGCGCTTCTCGGCCGAGTCGCAGCCCGAGAGGCCGAGCGACGCGGCAAGCACGATGGCGAGGAGGGATGTCCGGAAACGGGGCGTTGGCATCGGTGGCTCCAACACGGGGAATGGGAACGGGTTCAGGCCGGACGGGCGGCAAACGTCGCCCGGTCCTCGCGCCTGATCAATAACCGGTGCCGCGGAGAACGACGCCGACCGTGCGGCGCAGGATGCTCAGGTCGGCGCCGAACGAGATCAGCGTCTCGTACTGCGTGTCGAAGGCCGCCCGCTCGCGGAACTCGCAATCGTTGCGGTCGGAGATCTGCCAGAGGCCGGTGATGCCCGGGCGCATGCGGTAATAGGCCTCGCCGGGGTAGAGCGGCTTCTGGTTCGGGGTCATCGGGCGCGGACCGACGATCGACATGTCGCCCACGAGCACGTTCCAGAACTGCGGCAGCTCGTCGAGCGATGTCTTGCGGAGGAAGCGGCCCGCGGCGGTGATCCGGGGGTCGTTCTTCAGCTTCTGGTGCGCGTCCCACTCGGCGCGGGCGTCCGGGTTGCCCTCGAGATAGCTCTCGAGCACGGCCTCGGCATTGTCGACCATGGTGCGGAACTTGAGCATCCGGAACGTCCGGCCGCCGTGCCCGACCCGCTCCTGAACAAAGAATGGGCGGTTGCCGGAAAGCCAGATGGCCAGGGTGAGGAGCGCGGTGACCGGGACGATGATCGGCGACGCGGCGACGACCGCCAGCAGGTCGAAGATGCGTTTTCCGGTGGACTTGTACGGTGAGATCTGGAGTTGCGTGGAGTCTGCCGCGGCTCGATGGAAGCCGACATCTCCGGTGGATTTGGTAGAATCGAAGTGAACCGTCATTACTCACCACCGGCGCAAAAACCGGAGCCCTTCAAACCAAAATCGGGGAAGATACGGCCTTCCCAAACATGTCCGACGCACATGCCGGACGGCACGGCCCCCTCAGACCGTAGGCGGACCCTAGCACGCGCATCCGAACGGTTCAAACAATATGCAAATACCATGAAGCTTTTGGGACAAGCCCAAATATTTGAAAAACAACGGAAATGCACTATTCTCGCCCAGCATTTGTGCAGTCGGGCCCGATCACGATTGTGTTCTGCGCCCAGGATTGTGGCAAGAATCACCACAATGGACCCTCGAAGGCTTGCCGCTATCCATCTTGTGGACAATGCGGCCTTGATTCGCACAGAACGGGCCAAATGCTGCTTCGGAGGGGGCCAGATTTCGCCACCTGAGTGCCTGAATCGGCCGGAGACTGCCGCCGGGGGTTGCATGTCGGAAACATTTGCCCGTTCTCACGCGCGTTTGATGCGCCGATCTTGGTTAGCGGCGAAGACTGGCTCATCGCGACGTGACAACCTACATGTTGAACGTCAGACAAGCCGGTATTGTACGTGAGTGACGTCGACCCGACGCCGGAGAAAACGAGTGAACATGACCTCCGAACCTGGCCTCTACACTGAGCAGTTCAATCTCAGTGAGCGGCCGTTCACCCTGCTTCCGGATCCGGAGTTCATCTACTGGACGCCGATGCATCGTCGCGCCTACTCGATTCTCGAATACGGCATGATGACCCACGCGCCTATCACGGTGATCACCGGCGAAGTCGGCGCGGGCAAGACGACGCTGGTGCAGAAGCTTCTGAAGAACCTGCCGGACGACGTGACGCTGGGCCTGATCTCGAACGCCCAGGGCGGGCGCGGCGAGCTTCTGCGCTGGGTGCTCTACGCGCTCGACGTGGAGACCGGCGGGGTCGACGACTATGTCGAGCTGTTCCAGATCCTGCAGAATTTCCTGATCGAGGAATACGCGCTCGGTCGCCGCTCGGTCCTGGTGATCGACGAGGCGCAGAACCTGTCGCTCGAAGGGCTCGAAGAGTTGCGGATGCTGACCAACGTGAACTCGAACAAGGACGAGCTTCTGCAGCTTGTCCTGGTCGGACAGCCCGAGTTGCGCGACATGATCCTGCGCCCCGAACTGCGCCAGTTCGCGCAACGTGTGGTTGCCAACTTCCACCTGCCCGGAATGGACAAGGAAACGGTGGCCGCCTACATCAACCACCGGCTCCGGGTGGCGGGCGGCCAAGGGAACGAATTCACCAAACAGGCCTGCGAGCGCGTCTGGGACGTCTCGAAGGGCATTCCGCGCCTCGTGAACCAGATCTGCGATTTTGCGATGGTCTATGCCGCGACGGCGGACGAGAAGCTGGTGCTGTCCTCGACGGTCGACCAGGTCGTCGCCGATGGCGTGTTCTTTGCTGGGTACCTTGGCGCCGACCGATCCGCCGCCAAGTCGGACGAGGGTGTGACGGATGGGAAGTGAGATTTCATTCTACGTCTCGGTGTTCCTGAGACGCTTTCATTATTTCGCGCTGGTCGCTGCGGTTATTTCCGCCGCCGGAATTGCAACGGCGTTCCTTCTGCCGACGCGCTACTACACCGAGGCGCTCCTGCTCGTCGAACCGCCGCAGATTCCGGAGGATCTGGCAAGCTCCACCGTGCAGCAGCCGGCCGAGGAGCAGTTGCAGATCCTGCAGCAGAAGCTCCTGACCCGCGCGAACCTGATCGACGTGTCGAACGATGTGGGCGTGTTCGAGAATTCCGAGAGCATCCATCCCGACGACGTGGCCGACATGATGCGTGCCGCGACGACCTTCAAGATCTCCACCGGCCGCGACCGGGCCTCGCTGTTCACCATCGGGTTCGAGGCCGACAAGCCGGGCATCGCCGCGGCGGTGGTGAACGACTACGTCACCCGGGTTCTCGGCAACAACGCCGACATCCGCCTGGGCCGCGCCGAGGACACCAAGCAGTTCTTCGAAGACCAGCTCAAAAGCCTGAATGCCGATATTGCCGAGAAAGACGCCCAGATCCTGCGCTTCAACCAGGAAAACGCCGACGCCCTGCCGCAGAACTTCGGCTACAACATGTCGCGGCTCGACAATTCGCGTAACCGGATCAACTCGATCGACCGCGAGATCACCAGCCTCGGGCAGCAGCGCGAGCGGCTGATCCTGGTCTACAATGCCACCGGCGGCACCGGCGACGGACGGAATAGCACGCTCTCGCCCGAACGGCAGGAACTGGCGAAACTCCGCGCCGAGCTGGCCAAGGCGGTGACGATCTATTCCGAGCAGAACCCGCGGCTGAACTCGCTCCGGAGCCGCATCGCGCAGCTCGAGGCCATCATCGGCGATCAGGAAGGCGCGGATCCGGCGCCGGAACAGACCGCCGTGCCGGTCACCATGCTCGACGTGCAGCTCGACCAGGTAGACACGCAGATCGAGGGGCTGAAGAAGGAGCGCGGCGAGGTCGAGGCCGAGATCAAGCGGCTCGAGGACATCCTGGACCGGACGCCGCAGAACCAGATCGCGCTGGATACGCTGACGCGGGACCGCGACAACATCCAGAACCAGTACAACCAGACCGTCGAGCGCGCCAGCAAGGCCGCGACCGGCGAGCGGATCGAGCTTCTGTCGAAGGGCGAGCGGATCACCGTGGTCAACCCGCCCGTGGTGCCGCGCGAGCCGTCGAGCCCGAACCGGCCGCTGATCGCCATCGGCGGGATCCTCGCGGGGATCGCGATGGGCATCGCCGCGGTGGCCGCGCTCGAGTTCCTGAACCGCTCGATCCGGCGGCCGGTGGACATCACGCGCGCGCTCGGCATCGTGCCGATCGCCACGCTGCCGGTGATGCGAACCCCCGGCGAGATCACCAAGCGGCGCGCGATCATGGCCGGGGTCATCATGGCCTCGACCGCCGGAATCGTCGCCGGAATCGTCTTCCTGCACACACAGGTCATGCCGCTCGACCTCATGGTCGACCTCGCGGTGCAACGGCTGGGCGGCTGACGCCCGGCGCCGCGTAGAGGGATCGCTCCAATGGAAAAACTTCAGGCTGCAATCGAACGGGCGCGGGAGCGCCGCCAGGCGGAAGCGCCGAAGAAGGCCGGTCGCGTCTATCGCGGACCCGCCGTGCTCGACCCCGGCCTCTGGGACGCCCTGCCACGCCTCGAGACGCCGACGCGCACGCTTCTGCGGAACCGGGTCTTCGTAGACAACAAGACCCGCGAGGCGACCTATTTCGACAAGCTCCGCACCAAGATCCTGCAGCAATGCAAGGACCACGGCTGGAAGCGGCTCCTGATCACCTCGGCCACCGCCGGCTGCGGCAAGACGACGACGAGCTGCAACCTCGCCGCCAGCTTCGCGCGGCAGCGCGACCGGAGGATCCTGGTGCACGAACTTGACATGCGGCGGCCGGAGATGGCGCGGATCTTCGGGCACAGGGCCTCGGCGGGGATCGCCGATGTGCTCGACGGAACCGCGGCGTTCGAGGACATCGCCGTGCGGTTCGCCGATAACGTGATCCTGTCGATGAACCAGGGACCGCACCAGAACCCGTCGCAGATCCTTCTCCGAGACAGCACGCCGGCGATCCTCGACGAGATCGAGAGCCGGTACCGGCCCGACGTGACCATCGTCGACTCGCCGCCCCTGCTGGCCACCGACGACACCCAGACGATCCTGAAGTTCGTCGATTGCGCGCTGATCATCGCAGCGGCGGAAAAGACGACGACCAGCGAGATCGACAATGTCGAGAAGGAGATCGCCGAGCATACCAACGTGCTCGGGATCGTCCTCAACCGCTGCAACTACATGGATGACGACTACGGCTACAGCTACGACTATCCGGGCTGAGGACAGTCAGAACGCCCCGGCGTTGAGGAAGTAGCCCTCGGAGATCGGCGCGAAGGCGGCGCCGGTCACCCGGGCGTTCTGGCCGACCCGACCCTCGACCACCGCCGGACGGTAGACGCCGCGTGCGTCGAGGAGATCGAGCTCGGCGCGGATCGCCGCGACGAGGCGGGCGCGCACCCCCGGCGGGAAGGCGCCATCGACGATCACTGCCTCGAAATCCAGGACCGCGCAGGCCGAGAGCGAGGCACGGGCCATTTCCCTCGCGCTTTCGGCGATCCAGTTCTCCACATGGGGCTCGAACCGGCTCCAGTCCTCGTCGCGGTCCCACATCCGCGCCGGATCATGCCCGTCGGCAGCGATCCGCGATTCGAGGAGATGCAGCGAGGCCCGGTCGATCAGCTGCACCGGCCGCCCGCCGGCATCGACGCATTGCAGCGAGCCCAGCGCGCCGGCGTTGCCCTGGTTGCCGTCGAGTACCACACCGTTCAGCGCCACGCCCCCGCCGATGAAGGAGCCCACGAAGAAATAGGCATAGTCCCGATAGCCGGTACCGGCGCCGAAATGATGCTCGGCGCGGCAGGCGGCGGTGGCGTCGTTCATCAGATGCACCGGCAGGTCGGTCATCCGGGCGATCTCGGCGGGGAAGTCGATATCGTTCCAGGCACCGATCTCCTCGGCGGGCGCGCCGATGGCCTCGGCCCATTTCCAGATCTCGAACGGCATCGCGAGGCCGAGTCCGCGGATCCGGGGCCGCATCGGCTCGGGAACCAGCGCGGTGAGCTCGGGCAGCCCCTCGCGGAGGAAGGCGGCGATCGCGTCGGGGCGCGGATACCGATAGGTGAGGAGCTTCTGGCCGCGAATCCGGCCCGAGAGGTCCATCAGCGCCAGATCGGCAGTGCGCCGGCCGATCCTCAACCCGACCGAGAATGCGCCATCGGCCGCCAGCATCATCGGGATCGAGGGCTTGCCCACGCGGCCCCGCACCGGATCGCCGCGGGTGAGGATGCCGTCGCGCTCGAGATCGCGGACGATCACCGAGACGGTCTGCGCCGAGAGGTTCACCTGCCGCGCAAGGTCGCTGGCGGGCACCGGGGCGAGCTGCCGGATCATCGACAGGATCAGCCGTTCGTTGTGGTTCCTGAGGCCGCTCTGCGTGGCGCCGCTCATCAGGCCGGTTTCGCTCGAGACACTCATCCGATCCCGTTCCTCCCCTGGTCAGCATGCCGCCCCGGGAGTTAATAAGTCAACTAGATTTATTTATTGACCTCTCCCCCCGAATCACGCTTTCTGATTGCATACCGGGATGGCGCTGTATGTCCGCCCGGAAGCGGCACCGCGCCGCACAGTCAATGCCAGGGAGGGCATCCATGACCAGACTTCTTTCCGCCAGCGCGCTCGCGCTGATCGCTTCCGCTGGCCTCGCGTCGGCCGCCGACGTTTCCGCCTGCCTGATCACCAAGACGGACACCAACCCGTTCTTCGTGAAGATGCGCGAAGGCGCCGAGGCCAAGGCCGCCGAGCTGGGCATCCAGCTGTCGAGCTATGCCGGCAAGGTGGACGGCGACAACGAGGCGCAGGTCGCGGCCATCGAGACCTGCATCGCCAACGGCGCCAAGGGCATCCTGCTCACCGCGTCCTCGACCTCGGCGATCGTTCCGGCGGTACAACAGGCGCGTGACGCCGGCATCCTGGTGATCGCCCTTGACACCCCGCTCGAGCCGATCGACGCCGCCGACATGACCTTCGCCACCGACAACTTCAAGGCGGGCGAGCTGATCGGTCAATGGGCCAAGGCCAAGCTGGGCGCCGATGCCGAGAGCGCGAAGATCGCGATGCTCGACCTCGACATCTCCCAGCCCACCGTCGGCGTGCTCCGCGACCAGGGCTTCCTCCAGGGCTTCGGCATCGCGCTGGGCGACCCGAACAAATGGGGCGACGAGGACGATGCACGGATCGTCGGCAACGATGTGACCGCCGGTAACGAGGAAGGCGGCCGCCGGGCGATGGAGAACCTTCTCGCCACCGATCCGTCCATCAACGTGGTCTACACGATCAACGAACCCGCCGCCGCCGGTGCCTACGAGGCGCTGAAGGCGATCGGCCGTGAGAAGGACGTGCTGATCGTGTCGGTCGACGGCGGCTGCCCCGGCGTAGCCAACGTGGAAGGCGGCATCATCGGCGCCACCTCGCAGCAATACCCGCTGAAGATGGCGGCGCTGGGTATCGAGGCGATCGCCAAGTTCGCCGAGACCGGCGAGAAGCCCGCGGCCACCGAAGGCAAGGACTTCTTCGACACCGGCGTTGCGCTCGTCACCGACGAAGCTGCCGATGGCGTCGAGTCGATCTCGGTTGCCGAAGGCAAGGACCTCTGCTGGGGCTGATCCCGGCCTGAGACGGAAGGCGCGCCCGCCGCGCCTTCCGCAACCCGGGCGACAAAACGCGCCCGATCTGTCATCATCCGGAAACCAACGGCCTTTTTGGACGCCCTTGGGTGGGAGGATAATCTATGGCTTCAGACACCGCACATGACGACTACGAGTCGACCCTTTCGGGCGCCTCGAAGGACGTCGCCGCTTTCGAACCGCACAAGAAGGGCCTTGTCGGAACGCTCCAGGGCATGCTGCACCAGACTCCGGCCATCGTGCCGATGCTGGTGCTTCTGGTCGCGATCATCGTGTTCGGACTGATCAACCCGAATTTCGCCAAGACCGGAACGCTCACGCTGATCCTGCAACAGATCGGCATCGTGGGCATCCTCGGCACGGCACAGGCAATCGTGATCCTGACGGCCGGTATCGACCTGTCGGTCGGCGCCATGGCGGTCCTGATCTCGGTGATCATGGGGCAGTTCACGTTCCGCTACGGGCTTCCCGCCGAGATTTCGATCCTGTGCGGGCTGGCGGCCGGCGCCCTGATGGGCGCGCTGAACGGATTTCTGGTGGCCAAGGTCAAGCTGCCGCCCTTCATCGTGACGCTCGGCACCTGGCAGATCTTCCTGGCAACGAACTACATCTACAGCGCGAACGAGACGATCCGCAGTCAGGACATCCAGGCCGAGGCCGCCTCGCTCCAGCTTTGGGGCCAGTCGTTCAGCATCGGTGACGCGCGGGTGACCTATGCTGTCGTGCTCCTGATCGTGCTGGTCGCGATCATGGCCTATGTGCTGCGGCACACCGCCTGGGGGCGCCATGTCTATGCGGTGGGAGACGATCCCGAGGCGGCGGAGCTGGCCGGTGTGAACCGCGACAAGACCCTGATTCAGGTCTATACGCTGGCCGGCATTCTCTGCGGGCTTGCCGGATGGGTGATGATCGGCCGGTTCGGCTCGGTGTCGCCCTCGGCCTCGACGGGGGTGCTCGGGAACATCCAGGCCATCACGGCCGTGGTGATCGGGGGTATTTCGCTCTTCGGCGGGCGCGGGACGATCATCGGGATGTTCCTCGGCGCGCTGATCGTCGGCGTGTTCGAAATGGGGCTCAGGATGGCCGGCGCCGACGCGCAATGGACCTATCTCCTGATTGGCATGCTCATCATCGCCGCGGTCGCGGTCGACCAGTGGATCAGAAAGGTGTCTGCGTGATGGAACCCATTCTCAAAGGACGGAACCTGGTCAAGCGCTACGGCAAGGTGACCGCGCTCGACCATTGCGACTTCGATCTCTACCCGGGCGAGATCCTGGCGGTGATCGGCGACAACGGCGCCGGGAAATCGACCCTGATCAAGGCGGTTTCGGGGGCGGTGATCCCCGACGAGGGCGAGGTCTACCTGGACGGCAAGCCGGTGCATTTCACCTCGCCCATCGACGCCCGCGCGGCGGGGATCGAGACGGTGTACCAGACCCTCGCCATGTCGCCGGCCCTGTCGATCGCCGACAACATGTTCATGGGCCGCGAGCTTCGGGCGCCGGGGTTCATGGGCAAATATCTCCGCAAGCTGGACCGGCCGGCGATGGAGAAATTCGCCCGGGAGAAGCTGTCGGAGTTGGGGTTGATGACGATTCAGAACATCAACCAGGCGGTGGAGACGCTTTCGGGCGGGCAGCGCCAGGGGGTGGCGGTGGCCCGGGCGGCGGCGTTCGGCTCGAAGGTGATCATTCTCGACGAGCCCACCGCGGCGCTCGGCGTGAAGGAGAGCCGGCGGGTGCTGGAGCTGATCCTCGACGTGAAGTCGCGCGGGATCCCGATCATCCTGATCTCGCACAACATGCCGCATGTGTTTGAAGTCGCTGACAGAATCCACATCCACCGGCTGGGGCGACGACTTACCGTCATCAACCCGAAGGACTATACCATGTCCGACGCGGTGGCCTTCATGACCGGCGCAAAGATGCCGGAACGCGAAGCCGCCTGAGGTCTGATGCGCGCTTGGAACGGCCCGGTCCGAAAGGATCGGGCCGTTTCCGTTGGCGCGTTCCCGGGCCGGAACTCCCGCGCACAACCCGTACACAACCTGTACACAGCCCGTACACCGGCGATGCGCCAGTCCGGGAATCCGGGGCGGAATCGCGGAGGGAGGCCGGGGTGGCGGCGCAGGGTTCAGACGCAGGGGGATCAGGCGTCGGGGAAGGTGAATTCCAGCTCGTCCACGCCGCGATGGCGCCGGCCGCCCTCGGCCTCGGCCAGCGCGATCATGCGCGGGTTGTCATGGCGGACGATCAGATAGGGCGCGCGCCCCCGCTCGCGGGCGACGTCGAAGGCCGCATGCAGGAGCCGGCGGCCGTAATGCCGGCCCTGCCAGGCCCTGCGGACCGACAGCGCGATCTCGTCGCGGGGCGGCGTGCCGGGCTCGTCGCAGATCTCGCAGACCGCGACGAGACGGTCGCCCTCGTAGATCCCGAGAAACACCTGGCGGTCGTCGCGGATCTCCCGGTAGCGCTGCATCAGGAGGTCGAGCTTGACCCGCCCGTTGAAGCGGGCATGGCGGTCGTCGGGGGTGAGGGCGGCGTAGTGCAGGACCAGCGCGAACCGGTCGGAGGGGCCGAGGCGCAGGATCTCGCCATCGGCGGCAGGGCGGCGGCCGGGCCAGAGCCGGTCGGCGATCCGGGCCGCGAGGCTGCCGGACAGGCTGTGGCCGAGGACATGGCGGAGCGGGCGGAGAAGGGTGGACATGGGGCGCTGCTGCTCGTTCGTCCCTCCCCGCGGGGAAGATAGGGCGGCGCGTTTAACAAAGACATACCCTTCGGCGGGATGCGGCGGCGTGACGCTGCGTCGGGCGACGCCTAGCACGCTGGAATTGTTCGGTTCCTCGCGGTTGCCACTTTTCGGGCAAGGGTCCCGGCATCCTTTCGGGGGCGATGACGGCTATGAGCCCAATTTACCAAATGTTGCATATCGCGCAAACGGCTGATCTGGAGAAAAGTCACGTGAGTTATTACTTGGCGCGCTGTCTTACTCGGCCAATCTGGGTATGAAGAAGTCCAGAAACGCAGTCAGCTTTGCGGGCTTGTGCCGCCGATCCGGGTAAACGGCAAACAGCGTCTTCTGGGGCAACAAGAAATCCGAAAGCACGTGAACGAGGCGGCCCGCTTCGATCTCGGGATCGGCGACGAAACGCGGCAAACGCGCAATCCCCATGCCGGCTTTCACAGCCTCGCAGACAACCTCGATATTGTCAGATCTGACATTTCCCGAGACCGGGATCTCGAAGGTTTCGTTGTTGTGCGAGAACACCCAGGATGGCGCATTTTCGGGATGCGCATAGTGCAGGCAGTTTTGCACTTCTAGCTCTCGCGGATGGGTAACAGGACCGTTTGTGCTCAGATACTCCGGAGACGTGCAGAGCACGCTCGCAAGCGTGCCGATCTTGCGCGCCACATAGCTGCCGGCAGAGATATGGCGCGCCGTAATCGCGACATCCAGCCCCGCCGTTAACAGATCGGGGACATCATCATTCAAGGACAGATTGATCGACAGGCTCGGGTACTGCACCAAAAACGCCGGGATCAGCGGAGCGACATACAGTTTGCCATAGGTCATGGGCGCGTGGACGTTGAGATGCCCTTGGGGAGACGCATGATGGCTTTTGGCCGCGTCCATCGCGTTGGTCGCTGAGGCCATCGCCGACTGTGCGTGCAGCAGGAATTGTTCACCCGCCTCTGTCAGGGAAAGCGCCCGTGTGGTCCTGCGGATCAGCTTAACCGCCAACTTGGTTTCAAGGCGGGTCACGCGCCGGCTGGCGGCGGATGCCGTGATGTTCAGCCGGGTGGCCGCCTCGGCAAAGCTGCCTGTTCTGGCGACGGTCACGAAGGTTTCCATATCTGCGTAATTCATGGCGCGACGCGCTCTGACCCCCTTGCCACGATGGCGACCAGACCGAGGGCAACCAATGAAGAAAGCCCATATGCCACAGCCAGTGGCCGAATCGAACCATGATAGGCGTCGCCCACAAGGATCGCCAAGGGGACCGACACAAAGGTCGTCAGCGCGCCGACTAGTGCGGCGCCCGTCCCGGCGGTTGTGCCCAAAGACCGCATCGCCAAAGCGTTCAGATTGCTGACGAGTATGCCAAAGCAGAAACTCATCGCCATCAGATAGCCGATCACGACAGGCAGCATCGGATCGCTCGGGATGATTGCCATCAAGGCAGTCAGGCCAGCGGACAGCGCAGAGATGCAAACCAACCCGGCGGTTACCAGACGCTCCATTCCGATGGCGACCACAGCCCGGCCGTTGAAAAAGGAAGCAGTTGCGAGGCTCAGGGACATCATCGCAAAGAACACCGGGTAGCGCGACCCCAGCGCATAGCGGAATTGCAGGATATCCTGCGACAGGTTCAGCGACGCGATATAGGCCCCGGAAACCACCCCGAGCGCCACCGCATGGGTCACCGCCACCCTGTTGGTCAGCACCTGTTTGATGATGCGCTGGGTGGGGCGTAATGCCAGGGGCGAGCGGTTTGAAACAGGGTGGGATTCGGGCAACCGGATTGCGAACCAGAGGCCCGCGCAGAGCCCCCCGGCGGCGAAGACCGCGAACAGCGCACGCCATCCCAGGGCCGCGATGACCGTCTGGCCTACATAGGGGGAAACCGTTGGCACCAATGCGAAGACAACCATGATGAAAGACATCGTCCGCGCCATCATGGCGCCTTCGTAGCGATCGCGAACGATCGCAACGGTGACAACGCGCGGTGCGCCCAAACCCACGCCCTGAATGATCTGCCCGGCAATAAGCATGGGAAATGCCGGCGCCAGCCAGGACAGGGTTGTCCCCAGCACGAAAATTCCAAGCCCGATCATCATGGCGGGCTTTCGACCGATGCAGTCTGACACGGTGCCAAAGATGATCTGTCCGGCGGCCAGACCCGCGTAGAGCAAGGACACGGCAAGCCCGATCCGGGTTGGTGTCGACAGGCCGAAATGTTGCGTCATGGCGGCATAAGCCGGCAGTATCATGTTGATCGCCAGAGCCACGAGCGCCATCAGCGAAGCGATCAGAGCAACGAATTCGATGTCGGAAATGTTGGTTGAAACGCGCAAGCTCCGCTTTCTCCAAATGTCCATGGGTTCAGAGTACGCGCTCACGCGGCGCGCCATAACGCAGCATCGGGGACCTTCATTCGGTCCAGAACGGTCGTAATCTGTGACGAATGTGCTGTGCATGGCGAAACATGGTTCGGGGCGCTGAAAAGCGCCCTGTCGAAACACCGTTCTGGACGGCAGCTAAGTCCCGCACAGCCGCCATTCGACATGGTGACTGCCGGACCCTGCCACCTTTCGTCCGGGATGACTTGCGGGCGGGGCGGGCTATCATTGGCGGGCGGCGGTCAGGGAGGCGGGCATGCGGATCAATGCGGATTTCTCGAAGCGGGTCTTGGTGCATTCGGCGACGATGGAGTGGGTTCAGTCGCCGGTGGCGGGGGTGGAGCGGCGGCCGCTCGACCGGATCGGCGGCGAGGTGGCGCGGGCGACGAGTATCGTGCGGTTCGCGGCGGGGAGCCGGTTCTCGGCGCATACCCATGGCGGCGGCGAGGAGTTCGTCGTCTTGGACGGCGTGTTCGAGGACGAGGAGGGGGATTTCCCGGCAGGCAGCTATGTGCGGAACCCGCCGGGGACGTCGCATGCGCCCGGGTCGGGGCCGGGCTGCACGATCTTCGTGAAGCTCTGGCAGTTCGCGCCGGACGACCGGGAGCCGGTGCGGGTGGCGATGGACGCGGATGCCGCGGTGGAGGATCCGGCGCGGGAGGGGGTGCGCGTGGCGGTGCTGTTCGAGAATGCCGAGGAGCGGGTGTGCCTTGAGGTCTGGGAGCCGGGCGCGGCAGCGCGCTGGGTGGTGCCGGGCGGCGCGGAGCTCTTGGTGCTGGCCGGGGGCGGGAATGAGGGCGGCGAGGCCCTGGAGGTGGGGAGCTGGCTGAGGCTGCCGGACGGCGCCGAGGCGGCGTTCACCGCGGGGCCCGAGGGCGCGCGGCTCTGGGTCAAGACCGGGCACCTGCGGCACATCCGGGTGCCGGCGGCGGCCTGAGACCGTTCGGGTCGGCGTGGTGCGCCGGTGCTTTCCCCATGAATCGAGCGGTCGCCCCGTCGAGGGCAGCCGCCGTGCCTTCAGGCCCGCAGGGAGCCTTCGCGTCGGCGGGTCAGGCGTTCAGGTCGATGACGGCGCGCCCCTTGACCTGGCCCGCCAGAACCTCGCGGCCCAGGCGCGGGAGGTCGTCCAGCGTCGCCATGGTGATCATCGCCTCGAGCTTGTCCATCGGCATGTCGGAGGCGATGCGCGCCCAGGCCTGCTGGCGGTTGGCGAACGGCTGCACCACACTGTCGATCCCCAGGAGGTTCACGCCGCGCAGAAGGAACGGAATGACCGTGGCGGGCAGGCCCGTCCCGCCCGCGAGGCCCACGGCCGCGACCGAGGCGCCGTATTTCATCTGACCCAGCACGCGCGCCAACATGGCCCCGCCCACCGCGTCGACGCAGCCGGCCCAGGTCTCGGACTCGAGCGGGCGCCTGACGGTCTCGTTGATCTCTTCGCGCGCGACGATCCGGGTGGCGCCCAGGCCGCGCAGATAGTCCTCGGCCTCGGGCCGCCCGGTGACCCCGGCGACCTCGTAGCCCTTCGCGGCCAGGAGAGCGACGGCGACGGAGCCGACGCCCCCGGCCGCGCCCGTGACCAGCACCGGGCCCTGGCCCGGGACGAGGCCATGCGCCTCGAGCGCGAGAATCGCCAGCATCGAGGTGAGGCCGGCCGTGCCGATGGCCATCGCCGTGCGCGCGGTCAGCCCGTCCGGCAGCGGCACCAGCCAGTCGGCATTGACGCGGGCCTTCTGGGCGTAGCCGCCCCACTGCACCTCGCCCACGCGCCAGCCGGTCAGGATCACCTTGTCGCCGGGCTTGTGTCGCGCGTCCTCGGAGCTCTCGACCGTTCCGGCGAAGTCGATGCCCGGCACATGCGGCCAGGCCCGGACAAGACCTCCGCCGGAGCCCAGGCAGAGGCCGTCCTTGTAGTTCACGGTCGAATATTCCACCGCGACCGTGACGTTGCCGGCGGGCAGGGCGCTTACATCGAGCGGCCGGACAGCCGCCGAGGTCTTGCCCTCGGAATCCTTCTCGACAACCAGAGCCTTGAACGTCGTCATATCGTTGGTCCCTTTCAGTCTTGCGCGCCCAGGGCCCTTGCGGCCTCGCGCAGCATGAATTTCTGGATCTTGCCCGTCGCGGTCTTCGGCAGGGTCCGGAACACCACGGTCTTCGGTGCCTTGAACCCCGCCAGGTGACCCCGGCAGAAGGCGATGATTTCGGTCTCGGTCGCGTCCATGCCGGGCCGCAGCTCGACAAAGGCGCAGGGGCTTTCGCCCCATCTTGCGTGCGGGCGGGCCACCACGGCGGCGGCCAGGATCGCGGGATGGCGGTGCAACGCGGCCTCGATCTCGACCGAGGAGATGTTCTCGCCGCCCGAGATGATCACGTCCTTGAGCCGGTCGCGGATCTGGACGTAGCCGCCGGGATGGACGACGGCGGCGTCGCCGGACCAGAACCAGCCGTCCTTGAACGCCTCGGCGGTCGCCGCTGCGTCCTTGTAGTAGCCGGACATGACCGTGTTGCCGCAGATCGCGATTTCGCCCTGAGTGACGCCGTCGGAGGGGACGTCGAGGCCGCTCTCGCGGTCCACGACCCGGATGCCTTCGACCATGGGGAAGGCCACGCCCTGCATCGCCTGCATCGTGGCCTGTTCCGGGGGCGGCAGATCGGCCCATGCGTCCTGCCACAGGCATTGGGAGACATGGCCGTAGGTTTCCGTCAGGCCGTAGACCTGCATGACCTCGAAGCCGATGGCGCCCGCCCGCTCGAGCACCGACGGCGGCGGCGGCGCCCCCGCGGTCAGGACCTTGATCCGGGGCGAAAAGGCTTCGGACGGTGCCTCGGGGCTTTCCACCAGCATCTGCAGCACGATGGGCGCGGCGCCCAAGTGGGTGACCCCGTGTCCGGCTATCGCCGCCAGCAGCTTCTCGGGCAGCACATCGCGGGTGAAGATGAAATGGCCGCCGACGACCGGCATCGCCCAGGGGTGGTTCCAGCCGTTGCAGTGGAACATCGGCACCACGGACAGGTAGGTCGGCCGCTGCGGCAGGCTCCAGCCGGCGACGGTGCCCATCGCCATCAGGTAGGCGCCGCGGCTGTGATAGACCACGCCCTTGGGCTTGCCGGAGGTGCCGGAGGTGTAGTTCAGGGCGACGGCCTGGCGTTCGTCCCCGGGGAGGGTCCAGTCGCAGGGGGGACCGTCCAGGAGCGTCTCGTAGGACGGGCCGATCCCGGTGGCGCTGTGACCGGCGACCTCATCGACGATTTCGATGACCGGCAGCTCCGCGCCGTTGAGCGTGAAGGCGGCGCGCAGGAGCGGCACGAGGGCGCTGTCGCAGATCACCAGCCGGCTGTCGGAGTGGCGCAGGATATAGGCCACCGTTTCGGGTTCGAGCCGGGTGTTGATCGCGCTCAGGACGGCGCCGCACAGGGGCAGGGCGTAGTGCAGCTCGTACACTTCGGGAAGATTCGGCGACAGCACCGACACCGTATCCCCCCTGCCCAGGCCCATCCGGGACAGGCCGGCCGCGACCGCCCGGCACCGCAGGGCGAATTCCGCATAGGTGCGGGTTACCGGACCGTAGGTCAGGGCGGGGCAGTCCGCATGGACGACCGCGGCCCGCTTCAGGAACGAGACCGGAGAAAGCGGCACATGATTGGCCGCCGACTCCGTCAGGGTGTCGAATTCGCTCTGCACGGCGCGTCCTCAGGCGGGGCCGTTCCAGTCGATCTGGCAGATCTCGGCGGAACGCCCATCAAAGTCCCAAACCCGGCCGTGGGCGCGGACCTTGCCCTTGTTGGCGGTGGCGATGGTGATGTCGGGGCCCATCCAGTAGCCGGTGTTGGTGACGACCACGTCCTCGCTCGGATCCGGGCCGCCGATGGGCTCGACCTCGCCCTGGATGAACTTGCCGACCATCAGGCGGCGCTTGCGGCCTTCGGTCTCGAACACCACGGGCGCGCGCTGGGCGCCGAGGAAATCGGACACCAGCATCGAGAACAGGCCGGTGGTGCCGCGCACCTTGCCGGAGAAGATCGAGATCAGGCCGTCATAGGCCTTCTCGGTCGCGCGTTCGTCGATATAGGCGGCGGCCTTCCAGTTGCCGCGCCCCATGTTGCCGGGAATGTCGAGCACCATGCCGATGTTCAGGCCGGCGAGGTCCTCGCCGTCGAAATGGCCTTCGTCGATGCGCACGCCCATCCAGGCCTGGCAGTATCCCTCGGTCGGGGGATGCTTCCCCAGGGACACCACGCAGGGGCAAAAGACCGTGCAGTTGCAGTTCAGGATCAGTTCGCCCTTCAGGCGCCATTCCGGCAGAGCAGTGGACATGTTCATCCTCCCCAAGAGAAAGTTGCGAATGCCTGGGCGGCTGCCGCGAGGAGCAGCGCGACACCAAGCGGACGAGTCAGGTAGCGGCCGATTACAGGCAGCTTTTCCAGGACCATGAACAGGGTGGCAGCCCCCATCCACAGCAGGTTCATCGCGCCGCCGACGAGGCCGAGCAGCATCAGGAGCCAGCAGCAGCCGACGCACCAGACACCGAGCCGCGCGCCCATGCGGACGGCGGGTTTCAGGCCCGGGGCCCAGTGTTCGATGAAGAAGGTCAGCGGATGGCGGCACTTCGCGAGGCAGGCTTCCTTCGCGGTGCTGAACTGGTAGGCCCCGGTCGCGGCCAGGAGCGCCACGGTTCCCCAGGGCGACAGGGTCTGCCCCGCCCCGGTCATCCCGCCCGCTTTCGCCAGACCCAGTTGCAGCGCCGCCGCGAGGGCCGAGAACAGGATCCAGACGGCACCGTAGCCGAGCACAAGGGCAGCCATGCTCGCGCCGTTGGTGGCGCGGACCGAGCCGAGCTCGCCAAAGACGCGGATCGCCGGCACGAAGGTCGGCAGCATCATCGCGGCCGACATCAGGACCCACATGGCGAACAGGGCCACCGGATCGGCATTGTCCGCCGACAGGCAGAGCGCGGCCCAGTACTCGGAGGCCGTCAGGCCCGGAACGGGCGAGGCCGTCAGGCGCATCAGAAGCGCCCAGCCCAGGAGGATCGCGGCATAGAAGCCGAGCCAGAAGACCCGGCGTCCCAACGGGGCCGGCGCAGGAGGCGCTGCGGCGGGTGTCTGTCCCCGTATCACGGGAACGGTATGTCGACGAGCCTGCCGGCCGTGGGGCCGCCCGCGCGAATGACCGACACCTCCGTGCCGACGGGAACCGAGGCGTCGACCAGGACAAAGCCGATATTGGCCTTCATCCGGTAGGACCAGACGCAGTTCGTCAGCATCCCGATGCGGGCGCCGTCCAGCATCACGTCCTCGCGGCGGACACTCGCGGGCGCGGGCCGGTCGCCCTCCAGCACGATGCCGAGCTGATGGCGCCTGACCCCTTCCGCCTTGATCCGGCGCAGGGCCCGCACGCCGATCGTGTCGTCGGGCACATGCAGATCGACGTATTTCTCCAGCCGCACCTCGAACGGGTTCGTGTCGTCGTCGGTGTCGCCGCCGACCGAGACCAGGCCGCTCTCCACCCGTTCGGGGCTGGACGGCGCGCCGGGGCCGATATCCCACGGCTTGCCGGCCTCCTTGAAGATGTTCCACAGTCGGGTGCCCCGGGTTCCGTCCCTGAGATAGATCTCGAACCCGCCCTGCTTGGACCAGCCCGAGCGCTGCACGGCCACTGGAATGCCCTCGACCTCGGTTTCGCGGAACCAGAAATATTTCAGGCCGCGCACCCAGTCGCCCAGCACATGGGCCACCACATCCTCGGCCTTCGGCCCCTGCAGGGCCATCGGCGAGACATCGGGTTCGCAGATCTCGACATCCAGCCCGCGCTCGGCCGCGATGGCCCCGGCCCAGAGCGCGACATCGCTGTCGGCGATGGACAGCCAGAACAGATCGTCGGCCAGCTTCAACAGGATCGGATCGTTGAAGATCGTCCCGCGATGGTTGCAGAGCGCGACATACTTCCCCTGGCCGACCTTGAAGGCCGAAAGGTCGCGCACCGCGAGGATCTGCGCCAGACGCGCGGCGTCGGGACCCTTCAGCTGTACCTGCCGTTCGACGCCGACGTCCCATTGCGACACGCCGTTGATCAGCCGCCAGTATTCGCCCTCGGGATCGCCGAAGGAGGTGGGCATGATCATGCGGTTGTAGACATTGGCCCTCTGCATTCCCTCGGCCACGGCGGCCTCGAAGAACGGCGAAGGTCTGATGCGGGCATTGGGTTGAAAGGAAAACATGTCCGGCTCCCGAGTGGCGCAGATATCGCGGCAAGGGACCTGTCTTGACAAACGACGTATTCGGCGCCTGAGACTGCACAAAAGGTTATGGAGCGCTTGCCCTCGGATGTACCGCGATCTTCCGCCCCTGACATGGCTGCGCGCGTTTGAGGTTTCGGCCCGGCTGCTCAGCTTCACGGCCGCGGCGCGGGAGTTGCACCTGACGCAGGCGGCGGTGTCCAAGCACGTGAAATCCCTCGAGATGCGGCTGCAGCGCCAGTTGTTCGTGCGCCACGCCAGAAGTCTCGAACTGACAAGGTGGGGCGACGCCTACCTGCCGAAGGTGCAGGACGCGCTCGAACGTCTGGCGGTTGGCACGCGGGAGGTTTTCGGCAAGCCGCAGAACGATCTGCTGACGCTCCGCTGCTCCGTGTCCTTCGCGGTGAACTGGCTTTCGCCGCGGCTGCCAAGGTATCTGGCGCAGCACCCGAAGAGCCGCCTGCGGATCCTGTCCAGCGTCTGGGCCGAGCCGTTCGACGCCGATGCCTTCGACCTCGACATCCAGTACGGCACTGGCACCTTTCCCGACGCGGTGAGCCATCGGCTGACGCATGAGGTCATAACCCCGCTCTGCGCGCCCGATCTGGCGGCTTCGCTGCGCGCGCCCGACGATCTGGCCGATCACCGCCTGCTGCATGTCCAGGGCTATCAGGAGGGTTGGGGCACCTGGCTTGCCGCGGCCCGGGCCGCCCGGGTCGACCCCGGGCAGGGCATCCAGACCGACGCGTCGCTCACCGCCTACGCGTTGGCCAGCCAGGGCGTCGGCGTGGCACTCGGACGCAGGTCGCTCGCCGAACCCTTCTGCGCGCGCGGTCAGCTCGTCGCACCCTTCGAGCTATCCGTGCCGATCAGCGAAGGCTTCTTCCTGCTGGAACCCGGGACAGCGGACTCAGGGAGCCACATCGGACCGTTCGTCGAATGGCTGATCGAGGAGGCCGCGCTTGCCCGGTGACCTGGCCGCGGGACGGCCAGGCACGGGGCGAGGCGGTCACGCCTCGGCCATCGCGCGCCGAATCCCCTCTCTCAGCTTGCCGGCAAGCTCGTCGATCTGGGGCCGGGTGATGGTCAGGGCCGGGGACATCACGCAGGCATTGTAGACCGGGCGGACCAGGAGGCCGAGGTCGTGGCAATGCCTGTCGACCTTGAGGGTGAAGGCGCAGTCGCGATCCTCGTTCGGACGGGACGCGTCCAGTTCGCATTCGATGCCGGCCATCAGTCCCTTGACCCGGATGTCCGTCACCACGCCCAGGTCGCCGAGCCCGCTCAGGGCGTTCTCGAAATGGTTCGAGATGTCGCGCACGTGTTCGAGCAGGTTGTCCCGCTCGAAGATGTCCAGGTTGGCCATCGCGGCCGCGGCGGCGACGGGGTGCCCGGAATAGGTGAAGCCCGAGAAGAACGGCCGCGCCTGGCTGCTCGCGTCGGCGATCTCGGCCATCAGGCGGTCCGAGATGAACAGCGCGCCCATCGGCACATAGCCGGAGGTCAGGCCCTTCGCGGTGGTCAGGAGGTCCGGGACGACGCCACAGACGTCCTCGCTGGCAAAATAGTGGCCGAGCCGGCCGAAAGAGGTGACGACCTCATCGGCGATGAACAGCACGTCGTATTTCCGGCAGATCGCGTGGCAGCGCCTGAAATAGCCGTCCGGCGGGATGATCACGCCGCCGGAGGCCATGACCGGCTCCGCGATGAAGGCCGCGACCTTGTCGGGTCCGAGTTCGAGGATCTTCCGCTCCAGATCCGCGACCTTCTCGTCGCAGAACGCCTCCATCGACATGCCGGCGGGCCGGTCCTTCGGCTTGGGGCAGGGCAGCAGGTGGATGCTGTCCTCCTCCATGTCCATGTTGGCCTTTTCCCGCATCTTGCCCGAGCAGCTGGCGCTCAGATAGGTGCTGCCATGGTAGCCGTTGACGCGCGAGATGACGTGCTTCTTCTCGGGCCGCCCCAGGCAGTTGTTGTAGAAATAGACGAAGCGCAGGGCGGAATCGACGGCGGTCGAGCCGCCAGTCGTGAAGAAGACGGTGTTCAGGTCGCCGGGTGTCAACGCCGCGAGCCGCTCGGCGAGCTGCTCGGCGACCGGCGTCGTCACCGACCAGGGCGAAAAATAGGTCAGGTCGCGCATCTGGCGCGTCACCGCCTCGATGATCTCCTCGCGCCCGTGTCCGACATTGACGCACCACATCCCGCCGGGGCCGTCGATGAGCTGTTGCCCGTCCTCGTCGGTCACATGAATGCCGCTGCCGCTCTGGAGCGCGGTGTAGGCGGGCGGTTCGTCGGACGCGGCATCCTGCCATGGGTGCAGGAAATGCCCCTCCGCCCGGATGGCGTCGTGTGTGTGCAGAACCTTGCCCATGCCGTTTCCCTTCATGTTGCCCGGCCGGGCTCCCATAACGGACGGAGCCGCCGGCGACGCAATTATGTAATGGATTTCATTCTTGCAATCAACATCAAAAACTGAGTAAGTAAAGAAATGGGTCTCAGAGAGCGTCACAGAGCAAGCAGGGAGGGCCGCATCCTCGACGCGGCGCGCGAGCTTTTCCTGCAGCGCGGGTTCGAAAGCGTGAAGGTCGAGCACATCGCCGAACGGGCCGATGTCTCCGTCGGGACGCTCTACAACTACTTCGGCGGCAAGACCGAACTGATCCTCCGGCTGTCGATCATCGAGAACGAACGGGTGGCCTCGCTGGCCCGGGAGTACGATGTCGCGGGAGACAGGCCGGCCCGCGACACCCTCGCGGTGCTGATCCGGAAATTCTTCGAACCCGAGAGCATGATGCTGCGCCAGGACCTATGGCGGACGGGGTACGCGCTGGCATTCGGCGACGTGAAGCTGAAGGAATCGCGCCAGTTCCTGTCGTCGGACATCGCGTTGCGCCAGATCGTCATCGACGCGGCGAGGATCCTTCAGGGGAAGGGGCTGCTTCGGGCGGACCTGGACTGCGACGCCTTCGGCGCGGCGCTCTACAACAACGCCAACCTGCTGTTTCTGGAATTCACATGGACTGAGGAGCAGACGGTCGAACAGCTTGCCGTGCGGATCACGGAACAGACGGACGCCATCGTCAGGCTGGCGCTGCCCCCGGAGACCGGCCGATAATGCAGACGCCACCACTCACCATGTCTCACAGGAAAGCCCGCATCATGGCACTTCCCGACCTTTCGAAATTCTACATCAATGGCGCCTGGGTCGCGCCGGCGACGGCCACGTCGCGTGAGGTGATCAATCCGGCAACCGGGGCTCCGTTCGCCAGCGTGGCGATGGGAAGCTCTGCCGACGTCGACGCCGCGGTGGCTGCGGCCAGGGCGGCCCTGCCTGCCTTCGCGGCGTGGTCGAAAACTGCGCGGGTCGCGCTGCTGGAGCGGATCCTCGCAATCTACACGGAGCGTGTCGACGAGTTCGCCGACGCCATTCGCCTTGAAATGGGCGCGCCGATCCGGTTCGCCCGCGACTCGCAGGCCCAGGTCGGAATCGACCATCTCGCGGCGATGATCGAGGACCTGAAGGCGTTCGAGTTCGAGGAAACGCTGCCGAACGGCGACCTGCAGTTCTACGAGCCGGTCGGCGTCTGCGGCCTGATCACGCCCTGGAACTGGCCGATCAACCAGATGGTGCTGAAGATCGGCCCCGCCCTGTCGGCCGGCTGCACGATGGTCCTGAAACCGTCGGAGCTGACGCCGGTCTCCGCGACCCTGCTTGCCCGGGTTCTGGACGCAGCGGGCGTTCCGCCCGGGGTATTCAACCTCGTGCATGGCGACGGCCCGACCGTCGGCTCCGCCCTGTCGAAACATCCGGAAGTGGCGATGATGTCCTTCACCGGCTCGACCCGGGCCGGGAAGTCCATCCTGGCCGACAGCGTCGAGAAGGTCTCGAAGGTGACGCTCGAGCTGGGGGGGAAGTCGCCCAACCTGATCTTCGCCGATTGCGATCTCGAGGAGGCCGTCCGGGGCGGGCTGGACGCCTGCTTCATCAACAGCGGCCAGAGCTGCGATGCCGCGACCCGCATGCTTGTGGAGCGCAGCGTCTACGACCGCGCGGTCGCGCTGGCCGGAGAACTGGCGGCGAAGATCGAGGTCGGCGATCCCGCGGAGGACGGAGATCACCTTGGCCCGATGGTCAGCGAGACGCAGTACCGGCGGGTGCAGGACATGATCGAGGTCGGTCTGGCCGAAGGCGCTCGCCTGATTTGCGGCGGCCCCGGTCATCCCGAGGGGTTCGAAACCGGGTATTTCGCCCGGCCGACGGTGTTTGCCGATGTCCGGCCCGACATGCGGATCGCGCGCGAGGAGATCTTCGGGCCGGTTCTGGTCATGATCCCGTTCGAGGACGAGGCGGACGGAATCTCGATCGCCAACGACAGCGAATACGGTCTCGGTGCCTATGTTCAGTGCGCCGACACCGGGCGCGCGCTGCGCGTCGCGAGGGCGCTGCAATCCGGCACCGTGAACATCAACGGCGCGTATCTTTCGTCGGGGTCACCGTTCGGCGGGGTGAAGACCTCGGGCCTGGGACGGGAAGGCGGCGCGGACGGAATCCGGGACTTTCTCGAAAGCAAGGTCGTCTCGATGCCCTGATGGCGGCGGGGATTGCCACCGGGAAGGGCGGCGGCCAGATCCGCCGGCCGCCCGATCAGAAGAGCGCTTCCCAAAGCTCGATATAGACGTGCCGGTCGTCGCCGGGTTCGGCCAGGGCGGTTCCGAAATAGACGGCGTCGCCCAGGGCCCGGTGCGGTCCGTTCGGCACCTCGAGTTCGGCGCGGGTGCGGCCGAGGAAGCTGCCATCCGCCTGCGGCACCATGCGGCCGGCATTGGTGATCATGACGGGCGTGCCGTCGTCCAGCTCGATGCAGTAGCGCGCCTCGATGGCGTAGGAGCCGTCGGGCAGGGCGCGGGCGAAATCGGCGCCGCCCGGCAGGATGCGGGCCTCCCAGCCAAGACCCCGCGCCGCGCCGCCGGTGATCGGGAACATGGCACGCGTCGTGCCCTGCGTCGTCGCGAACTCCAGCGCCGGACCGAGATCGGCCCGGATCGCGATGGCCCGGCGCAGCTCTGGCGGGGCAATCCCCTCGCGCGCGCCGAGGGCGGCGATGCTGATCGTGTCAGGCTTCATGGGGATCCTCGCGTTGTGGCGCCCCGCGCGCCTGCCTGCCGCCGCCGGCGGTCAAGAGAGCCCGCCCCTGCGGCACGGGCGACCGGCGCATGCGTCGGTGAAGACAAGACCGATCAGCGGGCCGAATCGGTCGCGCAGATCCGATTCATGTTCCGCGAGGGAGGTTTCGGTGGTGATCAACTCGATGAAGCGAGGCATCCAGAGGTCGATCAGCAGCGCGGCCAGATATTCCGGCGGGCAATCCTGGCCGGACCGGGTTTGCAGCTCCAGCTGCGACAGAAGCACGGAAACGACTTCCTGCAGGGCGGCGGAAACGTTGCGGTAGTCTTGCGAGAGACTGCCATCGGGGTGCCGGATCGCGGCGGCCTCGGCATAGCGCCACACCCGCTTGCCGGCCACGTCCAGGGTGCGCGACGACACGCGCGCGAACAGCTCGACGATCATGGTGGTCAGGTCCGCGCCGTCGCGCAGGTGCAGGTCCTTGTCCCGTTCGCGAGCCTCTCTGGTACCTTCCGAGATCATCGCGATGAGGATGCCGTCCTTCGAACCGAAGTAGTTGAACACGGTGGGCGGCGAAACTTCGGCCGCGGCGGCGATCTCGGCGATGGTCGTCGCGTCGATGCCCTGCACAGAGAACAGCTCCCTGGCCGCCGCGATGATCTCGTCCCGCCGCCGCGCCTTCTTGCGATCGCGCAGGCCGGGCTTGGCTGTGTCCGCCAGATTGTCCATTTCTACTCGCAGTCAAAAGTTTTATCTCGTTTTAATTTTTTATTGACTAAATATTTTTTTGTCAATACGCCTTCCGCCATCGGAATGGGTGAGTCTGATGCTTGAGATCAAAAATCTGACCAAGAGTTTCGGCAAGGGCGCGGCAGCGGTGACTGCCTTGCACGAGGTCAATTTCTCGATCGGGGAGGGAGAGTTCTTCACGCTTCTCGGCCCTTCCGGTTGCGGCAAGACCACGCTTCTGCGGCTTATCGCGGGGTTCGGGCCTCCCACCGGCGGGCAGCTGATCCTGGACGGGAGCGATGTGGCCCATCAGCCGCCCAACAAGCGGCCGGTGAACACGGTCTTCCAGAACTACGCCCTTTTCCCGCACATGACGGTCGCCGAGAACGTCGGCTTCGCGCTGGGCGCGCAGGGCCGGCCACGGGCCGAGATCGACGAGACGGTCGAGCGGATGCTCGCGCTCGTGCAGCTCGGTCACCTGGCGCACCGCAAGAGCGGCGAGCTGTCGGGCGGCCAGCAGCAGCGCGTGGCGCTGGCGCGGGCGCTGGCCCCGAAACCCCGCATCCTGCTACTGGACGAACCCCTGTCCGCCCTGGACATGAAGCTTCGCAAGGAAATGCAGGTCGAGCTCAAGCGGCTCCAGCAGGAAACCGGGCTGACCTTCATCTTCGTGACGCATGACCAGGAAGAGGCCCTGACCATGTCGGACCGCATCGCGGTGATGAGCGGCGGGCGCATCCAGCAGATCGCCTCGCCGCGCGAGCTCTACGACCATCCCGCGAACCGGTTCGTTGCCGGCTTCATCGGCGAAAGCAACTTCCTCGACGCCACCTGCGAACAGGGGAAGCTGGTGCTTCCGCAGGCGAGCGCTCCCTTGCCCGTCACCCATGCCGACGGGCCGGTGACCCTGATGGTGCGGCCCGAGCACGTGGTGCTCGGCGATGCGCCGGGCGAGGCTCTGACCGTGCCCGCCAAGGTCGACCAGCTGGTGTATTTCGGCACGGACACGCATGTGCACCTGGCGCTGACGGATGGGTCGAAGCTGGTGGCGCGGGTTCAGAACGCCCTGCGCGGCGGCGCGCCCTGCGGCGAGGGGGACACGATCAGCATCACGCTTCCCGCCGACGCCCTGCGTCTCCTGCCGCAAGAGGCCGCCTGAGATGAGCGCAGATGTCGAAGCCCGCGCCATCCGGGCCGACACGCGGCGCCGATGGGCGCTCGCCCTTCCGGCCGTTGTCATCATCAGCCTGTTCTCGATCCTGCCCCTGGGCGTGGTCGTGGTCTATGCCTTCCTCACGCCGGGCGATTACGGCAACGTCAAATGGATCTTCTCGCTCCAGGGCTGGTTCCAGGTCCTGTTCGAGCGCGATATCTTCGACGATACGGTCAGCCTCTCGAGCGCCCATCTGGCCATCCTGGGCCGCTCCGTCGCGCTGTCGCTGGTCACCACCATCATCACGCTGATCCTCGGGGTGCCGACCGCGTGGTTCATCGCCACCCGCGCGCCGCACAAGCGCGCCTTCTGGCTGCTTCTCATCACCATCCCGTTCTGGACGAACCTGCTGGTGCGCACGATCGCGGTGCAGGAGATGATCCGCAACGAAGGTATCTTCAACCGGCTGTTCATGTGGCTGGGACTGATCGACGCGCCGATCCAGATGATGTTCACCAACTTCGCCATCCTCCTGGGCATGGCCTACGTCTTCCTGCCGCTGATGGTCCTGCCGGTCTATGCCGCGATCGAGCGGTTCGACTTCCGCCTGGCCGAGGCCGGCTACGACCTCTACGCCTCGCGCTTCTATTGCCTGCGCAAGGTGATCCTGCCGCAGGTGAAGCCGGGGATCATCGCCGGGTCGATCCTGGTCTTCGTCCCGTCGCTCGGCGCCTACGTGACGCCCCGCATCATGGGCGGCGGCAAGACGATGATGCTCGGCAACCTGATCGAGCTGCAGTTCGGGCAGGGCCGCAACTGGCCGTTGGGCGCCGCCCTGTCGCTGGCGCTGACCGGTTTGGTTCTGGTGGCGCTGATCTGGTACACACGCCTGACGACGCGGGAGCGCGACAATGGATAAGCGCCGTTTCGACATCCGTCGCCTGCCCGGTGCGACCACCCTAGCGATCACCTGCTTCGTGATCCTCTACATCCCGATGGTCATCCTGGTGGTGAACTCGCTGAACTCGGGCAAGTCGATCAGCGTCTGGGAAGGCGTGTCGCTGCGCTGGTATGCGACGGCCCTGCAGAACGAAGGCTTCCTGAGCGCGGCGTCGACCTCGCTGATCCTGGCCACGACCGCGGCGCTGGTCGCCACGGTCACCGCCACCATGGCGGCGCTCGCCACCACCCGCAGCAACGGGTTCCGGGGCGAGGGGACCATCCACCTCGTGCTGAACCAGCCGCTGATGGTGCCCGAGATCGTGCTCGCCATCGCGCTCCTGATCATCCTCGCGCAGGTCAAGCAGGCGACCGGCTACAACGGCCTGGCCTACCTGATCATCGCCCACAGCGCCTTCTGCATCCCCTTCGCCTACATGCCGATCCGGGCGCGGTTGCAGGAGATGGACCTCACGCTGGAGACCGCCGCCGCGGATCTCTACGCCAGCAGCTTCTACACCTTCCGGAAAGTGACCTTGCCGCTCCTGGCCCCCGCGATCCTCGCCGCGTTCATGCTGGCCTTCGTTGTGTCGCTGGACGACGTGGTGATCTCGGAGTTCCTGAAATCCCCCGGCCAGGACACGCTGCCCACCTACCTGCTGGGCCAGCTCAAGCGGAACCTGACCTCGGAAATCTACGCCATATCCTCGCTTCTTCTGCTGCTCAGCGTGCTGGTCGTGGCGGGGTCGTGGCTGCTCACAAGAAAAAAGACCTGATCCGCCAGAGGAGACTTCGATGAAGACCAGATTTGTCCTGACGACGGCCGTCCTTGCCGCAAGCGCGCTTCCCGCCACGGCGGAAGGGGTGCTGAACATCTACAACTTCGGCCTCTACACGCCGCCCGATCTGATCGAGCAGTTCGAGAAGACCTACGACGTCAAGGTCACGCTGACCGAGTACGACAGCAACGAGACCGCGATCGCGAAGATCGAGGCCGGCGGCCACGGGTTCGACATCGTGGTGCCGTCGGCGTCGGTAGTTCCGATCTACATCGAGAAGGGCTTGCTCCTGAAGTCCGAGCCCAACGAGATGGAGAACTTCAAGAACGTCGCGCCCGAGTGGGTCGACGTGGCCTGGGATTCCGGTCGCCACTACACCGTTCCGTGGGTCTGGGGGACCACCGGGGTGATGGTCAACAAGGATGTCTATTCCGGCGACATCAACACCTCGGCGATCTTCCTGGATCCGCCCGAGGAGCTGAAGGGCAAGATCAACGTCGTGCCGTTGATGAGCGACGTGATCGACACCGCGGTGATGTATGTCGGCGGCACGCCCTGCACCTCCGACAAGGCGATCCTGAAGGCCGCCCGCGACAAGCTGGTCGCCGCGAAGCCCTACTGGGCGTCGATCGACTATGCGAGCTTCGAGAAGTTCATCAACGAGGACCTTCAGGCCTCGCTGTTCTGGAGCGGCGCCACCATGCGCATCCGGGCCGAGAATTCGGGCTTCGCCTACGGCTTTCCGAAGGAGGGCTTCCTGAAATGGCAGGACAACGTCGCCATCCTCGCCGATGCCCAGAACCTCGAGAACGCCCGGCTGTTCCTGAACTTCATCATGGATCCCGAAAGCGCCGGCATGATCTCGAACTACACCGGCTACGGCAACGGCATCATGGGCAGCGAGGCCTTCATGACCCCCGACCTGCTGGCGGCACCGGAAATGAGCATCCCGGAGGAGTTCGCGTCGGCCGCCACGTTCCAGGAGACCTGCCCGCCCGACGTGCAGGAACTCTACAGCCGGATCTGGACCGATCTGACCAAGTGATCCGCTCCCGGTCATTCCGGTTCACGCCGGAATGACCGGGGCATCCGACCCGCCCCGGCAGGGAACGTCCCTGCGTTCCAAACCCGCTTTCCGCACCGTCTCCTGCCCGGTATGGCCCCTGCAGGGACGGACGCCCGATCTTTTGCCCGCCATGAGGACCCCGATGGCCACCAACGATCTCTACAAGCTCGATGCCGCCGCAACCGCCGCAGCCATCCGCTCGGGGCGCATCACCAGCCGGGAGGCGACCGAGGCAGCCCTCGCGCGCATGGACGCCGTCAACCCGGCGCTGAACGCCGTGGTCAACCGTTTCGACGACGAGGCCCTTGCCGCGGCCGATGCCGCCGACCGGATCCTGCGGGAAAGCGGCCCGACCGGCCCTCTTCACGGCGTGCCGGTGACGGCCAAGATCGACACCGACCTTGCCGGGCATGCCACCACCACCGGGCTCGTCGCGATGAAGGACGTCCGGGTGGCCGAGGACGGCATCCCGACGGCCAACCTGAGGAAAGCCGGAGCGGTGATCATCGGCCAGACCAACGTGCCGGCCTGGTGCCTTCGCTGGTTCGCGTCGAACGACCTGCACGGCATCACCCGCAATCCCCATGACCTGACCCGCTCGCCGGGCGGATCCTCGGGCGGCGCCGCATCCTCGGTCGCGGCGGGCATCGGCGCGCTGGCGCATGGCAACGATGTTGCCGGATCCCTGAGGCTTCCCGGCTCGGTCTGCGGCGTCTATTCGATGAAGGGCACCATGGGACTTCTGCCCTCCTTCAACCCGTCACAACCCGAGGAATACACGCTCGGGCTGCAGCTCGGCGCTTCGGAAGGGGTGATCACCCGTTCGGTCCGCGACCTGCGTCTGGGCATGTCCGTCCTTGCCCAGCCCGATCCGCGCGACCCCGACCAGGCGCCTGCGCCGGCGGTTTCGCCCGCGCAGCGGGTGCCCTGCCGCGTGGCGGTCTGGCTGGGCGATGCCGATACGCCGGTCGATCCCGGCGTCGTCGCCGTCGTGCGGCAGGCGGCGCAGTGGCTCGAAGACGCGGGCTATGTCGTCGAGGAAGTCGCGCCGCCGCACCTGGCCGAGATGGCCGAGCTCTGGATGACGCTTCTCTACTCGGATTCCATCGGCCATGTCCGCGAAACCTTCTTCGAGCTGGGCGACGAGAGGTTTCGGCGATCGTTCGAGCTCACGGCCGCGAACCTGCCCGTGCTGGACCAGGTCGGCGTGCAGGAAGGCTGGATCCGCCGCATGGCGATCCGCCGTGCCTGGGCGGAGTTCTTCCGGACCTATCCGATCGTGCTGACACCGACCACCTGCGTGCCGCCCCTGCCGATCGACCACGACACCATCGACGAGGAAACGATGGGCCAGATCATCCGCGCCTATCGGCCCCTGCCGCTGGTGGCGGGTCTGGGCGTGCCGGGGCTCAACGTCCCCGCCGGCAAGGTGGATGGCCTTCCGGTCGGCGTGCAGATCATCGGGCGCTGGTTCGACGATGAGCGCTGCCTGTCGGCCGCCGAGGTCATGGAGCGCCGGATCGGCCCGCTGCTGCCGGTCGATCCGAAGCAGGGCTGAGCAAGGAGACGGCCCAACGGGGTCGAGCTGCGCGGCGCGTGGGTCGGCCCGACGAGGTTCAGGCCGTGGCGGCGGCGCGGATCGCGGCGATGTTGGTTCCGTAGACCTCGGGTGCATCGACCGAGCCGCCGCGGAACACCGCGGAGCCGGCCACCAGCACGTCGGCGCCGGCCGCCACCACGAGGGGCGCCGTGGACGGATCGACGCCGCCGTCGATCTCGATATGCACCGGGCGGTCGCCGATCATCGCGCGGAGGGCGCGGATCTTGGCACTCATGTCGATGAATTTCTGGCCGCCGAAGCCGGGGTTCACGGTCATCACGCAGACCAGATCGGCGAGGTCGAGGAGATGCGCCACCGCCTCGGCCGGGGTGCCCGGGTTGAGCGCGACGCCGGCCTTCATCCCCGCGGCGCGGATCGCCTGGAGGGTGCGGTGGATATGCGGGCCTGCCTCGACATGGGCGGTCAAGACATCGGCCTCGACATCGGCGTAGGCGTCGATATAGGGATCGACGGGGGAGATCATCAGGTGGACGTCCATCACCGTCTTCACATGCGGGCGGAACGCCTTCACCGCGGGCGGGCCGAAGGTGAGGTTGGGGACGAAATGGCCGTCCATCACGTCGACATGGATCCAGTCGGCGCCCTGGGCCTCGATGGCCCGGATCTCGGCGCCGAAATTGGCGAAATCGGCGGAGAGGATCGACGGGGCGATCTTGACGGTGCGGTCGAGGGCGTCGGGCATCACGGGGCTCCTGGGGCGCTGGCGGGGACTGGTTAGCGGCGCTTCCGGGTCTTGTCACCACCCGGAATGCCGCGCAGGGTGGCGCGGTTTCGGGATGGGAGCTCTGGGGATGCCCTCGACGGTCTGGATTGCACTGGCGGCGATCGCGCTGGGCGGGGCGGCGATTGCGGTGCAGGCGCCGATCAACGCGCGGCTTTCGGCACATGTCGGCGACCCGGTTGCGGCGGCGGCGATCTCCTTTCTGGTGGGATTCCTGGTGCTCGGCGGCGCGACGCTGGTCCGGGGCAGCGTGCCCGGGCTGGCGCAGGCGGCGGCCGTGCCCTGGTGGGCCTGGATCGGCGGTGCCTGCGGGGCGTTCTATGTCTGGGCGGCGATCTGGTCGGTGGGCACGCTGGGCGTGGTGACGCTGGTGGCGGCGCTGATCTTCGGGCAACTCGCCGCCGCCCTTGTGGTCGATGCGGTGGGTGCGTTCGGCCTGCCGGTGCGCGAGATCAGCGTCACGCGGCTTCTGGCGGTGCTGTTCGTGGCCGTGGGGCTGCTGCTGTCGCGGTTCTGAAATTTTTGACTGGATGGTCAATCTTGTTTTTTCGCCCGGCCCGTGCGACGGTTTTCCGGACATTTCCCAAGGGTTCTGCCGCCCGTGACCCATGCCCCCTCCCCTGAAGCGACCCGAACCGCCACGGCGCAACTGCCGCAGCTTCATGAGCCGCGAAATGCGGGGATGCCGCTCGACCTCGACTGGGTGCGGCTTGCGCAGGCGAATACCTCGGCCATCGAGCGGCGGGCGGCGACGATCGGCACGCGGCGCTCGGTGAAGAAGGACTGGCAGGCGGCCTGGCTTCTCCGCGCGATCACGCTGATCGACCTCACGACGCTTGCGGGCGACGATACCGAGGGGCGAGTGCGGCGGCTTTGCGCCAAGGCGCGGCAGCCGGTGCGGCAGGATCTCCTGAACGCTTTGGGGATGGGGCCGATCACCACGGGGGCGGTCTGCGTCTATCACGACATGGTTTCTGTGGCGGTGGACGCGCTGGCGGGCTCGGGGATCCCGGTCGCGGCGGTGTCGACCGGGTTTCCGGCGGGGTTGTCGCCGTTTCCGTTGCGGGTGCAGGAGATCCGCGAGAGCGTGGCGGCGGGGGCGCAGGAGATCGATATCGTCATTTCGCGGCGGCACGTGCTGACCGGGGACTGGCAGGCGCTCTATGACGAGATGGCGGAGTTCCGGGCGGCCTGCGGCGACGCCCATGTGAAAGCGATCCTGGCGACGGGGGAACTGGGCACCTTGCGCAACGTGGCGCGGGCGTCTCTGGTCTGCATGATGGCGGGAGCGGATTTCATCAAGACCTCGACCGGGAAGGAAGGGGTAAACGCCACCCTGCCGGTGTCGCTGGTGATGATCCGGGCGATCCGCGACTACGAGGCGCGGACCGGGTTCAAGGTGGGCTACAAGCCGGCGGGCGGGATTTCCAAGGCGAAGGACGCGCTGGTGTACCTAGCCTTGATGAAGGACGAGCTGGGCGACCGCTGGCTGAAGCCGGACCTGTTCCGCTTCGGCGCGTCGTCGCTTCTGGGCGATATCGAGCGGCAGCTCGAGCACCATGTCACGGGGCGGTACTCGGCCTCGTGGCGGCACGCGATTGGCTGACCGGACATGAGTATTTTTGCCAAGAAGAAGCAGGGGGCGCTCAGGTGACGGTTTCCGAAATCTTCGAAACAATGGAGTACGGGCCGGCGCCCGAGGGCGCGGCGGAGGCTCTGGAGTGGATCGCCAGGCACAAGGGGCGGTTCGGGCACTGGGTCGGCGGCGGCTGGACCGCGCCGGGGAAGGGGTTCGAGAGCCGGAATCCGGCGACGGGCGATGTGCTGGCGAAGGTGTCGCAGGCGTCTTCTAAGGATGTGGACGCCGCCGTTGCCGCCGCGCGGAAGGCGTTTCCCGGCTGGTCGAAGGCGGGCGGAGAGGCGCGGGCGCGGGTGCTTTATGCGCTGGCGCGGCTGGTGCAGAAGCACGCGCGGTTGTTCGCGGCGCTGGAGACGCTCGACAACGGCAAGCCGATCCGGGAGAGCCGCGATATCGACGTGCCGCTGGTGGCGCGGCATTTCTACTACCACGCGGGGATGGCGCAGCTTCAGGACAGCCAGATGGCGGGGCGGGTGCCCCTGGGCGTCTGCGGGCAGATCGTGCCGTGGAATTTCCCGCTCCTGATGCTGGCATGGAAGATCGCGCCGGCTCTGGCGATGGGCAACACGGTGGTGTTGAAGCCCGCCGAGTACACCTCGCTGACGGCACTTCTTTTCGCCGAGCTCTCGGCCGAGGCGGGGGTGCCGCCGGGGGTCTTGAATATCGTCACCGGGGACGGGGCGGTGGGCGAGATGATCGTCGGACATGGCGATATCGACAAGATCGCCTTCACGGGTTCGACCGCGGTGGGGCGGCGGATCCGCGCGGCGACGGCCGGCTCGGGCAAGGCGCTGACGCTCGAGCTGGGGGGCAAGTCTCCCTATATCGTGTTCGACGACGCCGATATCGACAGCGCCATCGAGGGGCTGGTGGATGCGATCTGGTTCAACCAGGGGCAGGTCTGCTGTGCCGGATCGCGGCTCCTGGTGCAGGAGGGGATCGCCGGGGCGTTCCACGAGAAGCTCCGGGCGCGGATGAACAAGCTGCGCGTCGGCGATCCCTTGGACAAGGCGATCGACATTGGCGCGGTGGTGGACCCGGTGCAGCTCCGGACCATCACGGAGCTGGTGGCGGGGAGCGGCGGAGAGGTGTTCAAGGCCGGGATTCCGCTGCCGGAGAAAGGCTGTTTCTATCCGCCGACGCTGATTACCGGGCTGTCGAGCTCGGACCGGCTGATGCAGGAGGAGATCTTCGGGCCGGTGCTGGTGTCGACCACGTTCCGGACGCCGGAGGAGGCGGTCGCGCTCGCCAACAACACCCGCTACGGGCTGGCGGCGACGGTCTGGACGGAGAACGTCAACCTCGCGCTCGACATGGCGCCGAAGCTGGTGGCGGGGGTGGTCTGGGTGAACGCGACGAACCTTTTCGACGCGGCGGCCGGGTTCGGCGGGGTGCGCGAGAGCGGGTTCGGGCGCGAGGGCGGCTGGGAAGGTCTCTTGGCCTATACGAAACCGGCGGGGGCGGCGAAGGCGCTGAAGCCGGTGGTGGCGGTGCCGGCGCCGGAGAAGCCGGCGGTTTCGGGGCTCGACCGGACGGCGAAGCTCTATGTGGGCGGCAAGCAGGCGCGGCCGGACGGGGGGTATTCGAAGGCGGTCTGGTCGAAGTCCGGGAAACTTCTGGGCCATGCGGGGCTGGCGAACCGGAAAGATCTTCGAAACGCGGTGGAGGCGGCGCGGGGCGCGGGCGGCTGGGCGAAGGCGAGCGCGCATCTTCGGGCGCAGGTGCTCTATTACGTGGCCGAGAACCTGGAGGCGCGGGCGGCGGAATTCGCGGGGCGGCTGCGCGACCTGACAGGGGCTTCGGCGAAGGCGGCGGAGGCGGAGGTGGCAGCGTCGGTGTCGCGGCTCTTCACCTGGGCGGCCTGGGCCGACAAGCTCGACGGGCGGGCGAAGCCGGTGCCGATGCGGGGCGTGGCGCTCGCGATGAACGAGCCGGTGGGGGTGATCGGCGTGCTCTGCCCCGACGAGGCGCCGCTTCTGGGGCTGGTGTCGACCGTGGCGCCGGCGCTCGCGATGGGGAACCGGGTAGTGGCGGTCGCTTCCGAGCCGTTCCCGCTTGCGGCGACGGATTTCTACCAGGTGCTGGACACGTCCGATGTGCCGGGCGGCGCTTTGAACATCCTGACGGGCGCCCATGCCGAACTGGCGCCGCAGATGGCGGGCCATGCGGATGTGGATGCCTGCTGGTGTTTTTCGTCCTCGGACCTTTCGGCGGTCGTCGAGCGCGAGGCCGCGGGGAACCTGAAGCGGACCTGGGTGAACAACGGGCGGGCGACGGATTGGGCGGAGGCCCATGACGCGGCGTTCCTGGCGGCGGCGACCGAGATCAAGACGGTCTGGGTGCCCTACGGAGAATGACGATGCTGCCCGATGACGCCGACGCCCGCCGCGCCGTGCCGCCGGTGATCTGCTATCCGCCGGAGACGCTGCCGGTGCCGGATCTGGATCTCTACCGGGCGGCGCGGGGCGCGGCGTGGAAGCTGGACGAGGTTCTGGTGCCGCCGCGCGAGGGGCGGTGTTTCCGGGTCCCGGCGGGCGGGTTCTTCCGGATTACCTCTGTCGAGGGGCCGCAGGTGGGCGACCTGAACCTCTGGGCGGCGGAGGATCTGAGCGAGCGGTTCTTTTCCGGCAAGACCCGGGCGTTGCATGGGACGCATGTCTCGGTGGGCGACCGGCTCTGGTCGTGCCTGCCCCATCTCAGGCCGATGGCGACCATCGTCGAGGATACGCTCGGCTGGTACGGGATGGACGCGTTCGGCGGCGGGGTGCATGACGTGATCGGCACGCGCTGCGATCCGTATACACACCGGCTGCTGTCGGGCGGGACGTATCACCACTGCTGCCACTCGAACCTCACGCGGGCGCTGGCCGGTGAGACGGGAATGCCGGTGACGGCGGCTGAACCGTATATACATGATGTGCTGAACGTCTTCATGTGCACCGGGTTCACGCGGGAGACGGGCCAGTATTTCATGAAGGCTTCGCCGGTGCGGCCCGGCGACTTCCTCGAGATCTTCGCCGAGATCGACCTGCTCGGGGCGCTCTCGGCCTGTCCGGGCGGGGATTGCGGGGCAACCCATTCGAGCGATACGGCGGCCTGCCATCCGCTGCTGGTCGAGGTCTTCGAGGCGCCCGCCGAAGCGCTGGCCGGATGGCGCGGACCGCAGGACAGCGGATACGACCGGAGCCACGGGGTTCGCCAGGTCCGCTAGCGGGCGGTGAGTCGAAGCTCCTTCACCGGGCGGCCCGATGGTTGCCAAGGGCCGGACGCTCTGTTTCGAAAAATCCGATCGCGCCGCGCCGGTTTCGAGATTTTTGGCGCATTGCGTGTGCGATCGGCCTCAATCTCTCAACAATCACCCCTTCCAGACAATCTTTCTTAGTTTGTTCCGAAACGCGGCAAGTTATCGCCACATTTCTCGGGAATGCCGCGGTGGTCATGATTGAAAGTTCGGTGGAATGTTCAGAACACCCAAAACCGCGTTGACCTTCGCATTTGCCATTCTTTGCGCCACCACGGCGCAAGGTGCCCAGGTCGAGTTGCGCTCGGAAGACGGGCTGGTCAGCATCGACGGCGAGATCCTGGGTTTCGATGGCGATATGCTGACGGTCGATACCGGATATGGCGTCGTAAAGATCCCCGGAAATTCAATAACTTGCCTTGGAGACGGTTGCCCGGACGGGCTCCGGAAAGGCACCGTCAAGGTCAGTGTCGCCTACGCGCGCCCCGAGGATCGCGCATTGTTCGACGAGATCCTGCGCAAGGGCGCCGAGGACACGGACCTTGGCGTCAGCTTCAACGGTTCGGGCGAGATCTCGATTTCCGGCCGGTCCGCCGGGGCATCGCTCACGCTGTTCGAGAGCCGCACGGCGGGCGATGTCCGGATTCTTTCCGGGGTCGCCGCGGTGCCGGGTGCCGGCGAACTGGCCGGACGCGCCGACTGGGCCTCGCGCGACCGCGCCGCGGTGCAACTGTTCCAATCGCGGGCTCTTGCGGTGGTGATCGGTTCCCGGGCGGGCGTCGCATCCCTTTCCATGGAGGATCTCGCGCGGGTGTTCGCGGGGGAGGTCACGAACTGGTCCGAGCTCGGCGGAAACGACGTGGACGTCCAGCCGATGCAGACCGCTCCCGGCGACCCGACGCATGACGCCTTGCGCCGGGCGGTCACCGATCCGTTCGGAAAGCAGGTCTCGAAGCAGGTGCTGATCGCAAAGGATATCGCGCTCGTGCTCAGCACGCTCGCGGTGGCTCCGGGCGGGATCGCGGTGGTTCCCGTCGGCCTGCTCGGTGAGCAGCAGCCGGTGGCGATCCTCGACGCGTGCGGCCGGCCGAGCCGTCCCGATCAGTTCTCGGTCGCGAACGGCTCATATCCCCTGATCGTCTCCACCTATGCGGAGATTTCCAAGGCCGTGGCCAGCGCGCCCCTTTCGGCGACGATGGATCGGCTCGCCCTCGACTGGTCCGGTTCCGAACTGTTCGAATCCGACCTGGCGCGGCTGGCGCGGCTGGACGTCATCCTCAAGGAAGCGCTGCCGGAGGGCCTGAAACGGGCGGCCGAGGCGTTCGTCGCATCGACCATTTCGGCCAACCGGATGGCGATCACGCTTCGCGACGGCCCTCTGCCGAGGGCCGATGCGGCCCGTCAGCGCCTGGGGTTCGTCCGGCTGGCCAAGGGCATTGCCAACGGCGATTTCGACGGCCGGGAGATCATGTTCCTGGGCTTCACCGAGGGTCCAAGCGACCCGGCCGAAGCCATCGCACGATCGACCGAGACGGCCGAAGCGATGCTGAAGGCGTTCCGCGACTTCGCGCCGGACGCCGCGTCCCGTACGGCGGTGTCCTTCGTCGCAGCGGGGCACGGGTTTGTCGGGCAATCCAACTGCGCGGCGACCGATGCCGCACAACCTTTCGTCGAAATCTGGGTCCGGGCCGCAGACTAGGTCTGAGCTAATCAAACAGGAGTCCAAATGTCTCTCTTCCCCACATTCACGGCCCGGCTCGGTGCCGCGGCGCTGGCAGCCGGCATAGCCGCCGCCGGGTCGGCGGCGACCGCAGGCGTCACCTGCGGCCAGCCCTACACGATTCAACCTGGAGACACGCTGTCGGGGATCGCCCAGCAGGCCTACGGTTCGACCCAGTCGTACCAGATCATCTATAGCGCGAACTCGGCGGTCATCGGCCCGAACCCGGCGGTGATCTCGGTCGGCGTGCGGCTCGAAATCCCGTGCCTCGACAACATCCAGGCCTCCAGCGCCGACGCCAGCAAGATCCGCCGCGAAGAGACGACGCAAGCGCTGCCGGCTCCCGACAAGCGGGTGATCCGCTTCGTTACCGCCTCGGACTGGGCGCCGTTCACCGACGAGAACCTCGAGCAGGGCGGCCTGGCCGTGGAAGTCGCCAACGTGGCGATGTCCCAGGCCGACGGACATCCCGAGTACAAGATCGACTTCATCAACGACTGGGGCGCGCATCTTCAGCCGCTGCTGTCGGACCACGCCTACGACTTCTCGCTGGTCTGGTTCCGTCCGAACTGCGACAAGATCGAGAAGCTCGGCGAGGGGTCGCAGTTCCGCTGCAACAACCTGAAATGGTCGGAGCCGATCTTCGAGCAGATCATCGGCTACTACAACCGTGCCAGCGAGCCGGAGCTGACCTCCTACAACCAGCTCATGGGCAAGACGGTGTGCCGCCCTGCCGGTTACTCGCTGTACATGATGGAAGAAAACGATCTGGTCGAGCCGAACATCACCCTGGCGCAGCCGGTGGCGGTCAAGGATTGCTTCACCGGCCTGGCCGACGGCACATATGACGCGGTCGTGATCGCCTCGGATACCGGCAACGGCGCGGTGACGGATCTCGGACTGGCCGACAAGGTTCGGCTGAACGAGGGCCTTGGCCAGGTGAGCACGATGCACGCCGTGATCGCCTACAACAACCCGCATGCGGACGAGTACATCGCGATCCTCAACAGCGGGCTGCGCAAGATCAAGGACAACGGCGAGTGGTTCGCCATCGTGCAGCGCCAGTTGAGCGCCTACCGCGCGAAGAACAGCTGATCCTGATCCGGACGGGAAGATCGAACGGGCGGCCTCCGGGCCGCCCGTTTTCGTTTCGGCTCAGCTCTTCACGAAGAGCTTGCGCGGGACGTTCGCGAGACATTCCGGGGCACCGTCGGTGATGGCGATGCTTTCGGTGATCTCGAAGCCCCAATCCTCCATCCAGAGGCCGGTCATGAAATGGAAGGTCATGCCGGGTTCCAGCACGGTCCGGTCGCCGGGCCGCAGCGACATGGTGCGTTCGCCCCAGTCGGGCGGGTAGGAAAGGCCGATCGGGTAGCCGGTGCGGTTGTCCTTCTCGATGCCGTACTTCTTGAGCACCTTGAAGAACGCGAGCGCGATGTCTTCACAGGTGTTCCCGGCCCGCGCCGCCTCGAGTCCGGCCTCCATTCCCTCGAGTGTCGCCTGTTCGGCGTCGAGGAAGGTCTGGGTGGGCTTGCCGAGGAACACAGTGCGCGAGAGCGGGCAGTGGTAGCGGCGGTGGACTCCGGCGATCTCGAAGAAGGTGCCTTCGCCCGCCTTCATCGGCTTGTCATCCCAGGTGAGGTGCGGGGCGGCGGCGTCGGAGCCCGAGGGCAGGAGCGGCACGATGGCGGGGTAGTCGCCGCCGGCGCCGGCGGTGTCGGACCAGCGCAGGCCGGCATCGTAGATCTCGGCGACGAGGTCGCATTTGCGCAAGCCGGGTTCGATCACCTCGAAGATGCGGGCGTGCATCCGCTCGACGAAGCGGGCGGCCTTGCGCATGTAGGCGAGCTCGGTTTCGGATTTGACCGCGCGCTGCCAGTTCACCAGCGCGGTGGCGTCGGCGAAGCGCGCGTCGGGGAGGCCCTTCTTGAGCGCTGCGAAGGCGGCGGCGGAGAACCAGTAATTGTCCATCTCGACGCCGATCCGCCCCTTGGCGAGGCCGCGGTCGGCGAGCTGCGCCGAGAGGTAGTCCATCGGGTGGCGCTCTGTGGATTGGACGTAATTGTCCGGGTAGCCGAGGATGTTCTCCGGATCCATCCAGACGGTGCGGAGGGCGCCATTGGCGTCCTGGCCGCGCCCGTACCAGATCGGATCGCCATGCATCGCGAGGACGACGCATTGGTGAACGTAGAAGGACCAGCCGTCATAGCCGGTAAGCCAGGCCATGTTGGAGGGGTCGGAGATTATCAGGAGGTCGAGCCCCTGCGCCGCCATCGCCGCGCGGGTCTTCGCGACACGGGCGGCGTATTCCGCGCGGGCGAAGGGGAGCTCGGGCGTCACCCCGGCGACATGCCGCGCAGGCGCTCGGAGCGGCGGCGGAGGAGTTCGACCGTGGTCAGGAGCGCGATGGAGATGACGACGAGGATCGTGGCGACGGCGAGGATCGTCGGGCTGATCTGCTCGCGGAGGCCGATGAACATCTGCCAGGGGAGCGTCTTCTGCCCCGCCGAACCGACGAAGAGCACCACGACAACCTCATCGAAGGAGGTGATGAAGGCGAAGAGCCCGCCGGAGATCACGCCGGGCAGGATCAGCGGCATCTGCACCCGGAAGAAGGTGGTGACGGGATCGGCGCCCATGTTCGCGGCGGCGCGGGTGAGCGACTTGTCGAAGCCCACGAGCGTCGCGGTCACGGTGATGATGACGAAGGGGATGCCGAGCGCGGCATGGGCGAGCACGACGCCGATATAGGTGCCCTGGAGACCGAGGCGCGAATAGAAGAAATACATCCCGGCGGCGGAGATGATGAGCGGCACGATCATCGGCGAGATCAGGACGGCCATGATCGCGCGGCGGAACGGGACATGGCTCTGCGACAGGCCGATGGCGGCAAGCGTGCCGAGCGAGACCGAGAGCAGCGTCGCGGCGGGAGCGATGCGGACGGAGTTCTTCAGCGCCTGCTGCCAGTCGGGGTTCGAGAAGAAGTCGCGGTAATGCTTGAGCGAATAGCCCTCGGGGTCGAAGGCGAGCATTTTCGGCGTGAAGGTGAAGAAGTTCTCGGCGTTGAAGCTCAAGGGGATGATCACCAGGATCGGCGCGATCAGGAAGAAGAAGATCAGCCCGCAGATGAACAGGAAGCTGTTGTGCCAGAGCACCTGGCCGGGGGTGGCGTAGGTGGGCACACCATCGCGGTAGCGGCCGGAATCGAGCCAGTAGACCAGCCAGCTCAGCACCAGCCCGGCGATCAGCCCGCCCGCCGCGCCCTTGGCGCCGGCAATGAGGAAGCCCGCGATGGCGAAGACGATGGCTGCGGCGAGGCGGCCCTGCTGCCGGGGCAGGAAGCTCTGCAGCACGAAGGCGGTGACGGCGCCGACCACGAGCCCCGCGAGGATGCCGAGCGTGGCGGAGCCGAAGGACGATCCGAGCACGAACCCGAAAGCGCCGCCGGCCAGTGCCGTGACCGGCAGCGTGAAGCGCATCAGGTCGGGATGGGTGTGGGTTTCGACGAGGGCCATGGCGGTTATCCGAGGTTCACGTTGTCGATGCCGACGATCCGGTCGTAGACCCAGTAGAGCGCCAGGACGAGGACGAGGAGGATCGTGCCCAGGGCAGCCGCGAGGCCCCAGTTGAGCGATTTCGAGATATGGTAGGCGATCCGGTTCGAGATGAAGGTCCCGGTGGTGCCGCCGACGAGCTCGGGCGTGATGTAGTAGCCGATGGCGAGGATGAAGACGAGGATGCAGCCCGCACCGATGCCGGGCACCGATTGCGGGAAGTAGACCCGCCAGAACGCCGTCCAGTTCGTCGCGCCGAGGGATTTCGCTGCGCGGAGATAGGAGGGCGGGATGGTCTTCATCACCGAGTAGAGCGGCAGGATCATGAACGGCAGGAGGATGTGGGTCATCGCCACGATGGTGCCGAACTGGTTGTTGATCATCGCCAGGCGGTCGTTGTCGGCCACGATGCCCATCCAGACGAGCACGTCGTTGATCACCCCCTGCTGCTGGAGGAGCACCTTCCAGGCCGAAGTCCGAACGAGGAGCGAGGTCCAGAACGGCAGGAGCACGAGGATCAGGAGCACGTTCGAGGTCCTGAGCGGCAGCGAGGCGAGGAGGAAGGCGACCGGGTAGCCGAGGAGGATGCAGGAGAACATGATCATCAGCGACATGAACAGCGTCCGCTTGAACAGCATGATGTAGATCTGCTGGTTCTCGGGCGCGGCTTCGATGCCGGACGGGGTTTCCTTAAGGTCGACCGCGGCGAGGAAGTAGCCCGGCGTGTAGGACGGGCTGAAGGCCTTGATCGCGCCCCAGATCTCCACGTCGCCCCAGTCCTTGTCGATGCCGAGGAACTGCTCCTTGAGGCTGACGGGCTCGATGCTGCCGATCTCGCCGGCGGTTGCCTTCACCAGCGTGGCCTCCGGGCCGTCATAGCCCGCGATGGCATCGGGCGCGGCGGCGGAAAGGTCGCGGTAGAGCGTGGCGTAGAGGAAGTCGCCGAGCTTTTCCTTGGCGATGTCGTCGTTCTTCGCCGCGACGATGCGAGTCCAGGAGCCCCAGGCCGAGGCGGTCTCCGGCAGCAGCACGCGAGCGGAACGGTCGTCCATCAGTGCGATCCAGGTGGCGGGCTTCTTCCAGGCGGAGTCGAGCTTGCCCAGGGCCTTGGTGTAGCTGTCGGTGCCCATCCGGCCGACGCCGCGGCAGGTCTTGCGGAACAAGGACGAGATGCCATTGACCTCGTAGTTGAGGCGCGAGCCGAGCCTCGTGTGGGTCTTCATCTCCTCGGCTTCGGTGAGATCGACGTAGAGCGCGGCGTAGACCTTCTCGTCGGGGCTCTGGCCGCTCTCGTAGTCCCAGTCCTTCAGCGCGACGACGGTGCGGGGCAGCGTGTCCGCGACGATCTCGTTTTCGACCGAGCGGAACAGCATGTCGACGATGGGCGCGATGAAGCTGAGCAGGATGAAGATCAGGAGCGGCGCGATCAGGGCGAGCGCGCGGAGTTTCTCGCGGCGGAGCGCGCGGGCGAGCGAACGCTTGAGCGGGGTGCCGTCGGCGGCGAGCATCGGGCCCGTGGCTGTCGGGGCGGCGGCGGAATCAGCGGTCGCGTCGGCCATGTCAGGCTCCCTCTACCACGAGGATCACGCTGTCGGCGGTGCGCCGGCGGATCTCGGCGACTTCCTGGTATTCGGGGTCGTTATAGGCGGCGAGCGCTGCCTCGTAGCTCGGGAACTCGATCACGACGTGGCGCTGGTGCACCTCGCCTTCCATCACCTGCGCCTGACCGCCACGGACGATGAACTGGCCGCCGAGACCCTTCAGGATCGGCGTGTCGCGTTCGACGTATTCCTTGTAGGCCTCGGGGTCGCGGACCGTGATATGGCCGATGATATATCCCTTGGGCATGCACTTCCCTCGCCGTCTGGATCGCCGGGCGAACGTGCCGCCCGGCGGAATTTTCCAAGGTTAGACCCTTATTGCGCGAGCCAGGCCTGGAACTTGGCGTCCAGGTCGTCGCGATAGTCGGCCCACCAGAGGTAGTTGTTCACGAAGGTGTGCTTCGCGTTGTTCGGATCGGTCGGCATGTGCGGCGCCATGTCGATGCCGAGCGTGGCGTGCTTGCCGACGAGCGGCGCCGAGGACGCACGGGCCGGGCCGTAGGAGATGTACTTGGCCTGGTCGGCGAGACGCTGGGTGTCGGTCGCGAACCGGACGAAGTCCTTCACGCGGGCAAGGCGGTCTGCGGGCAGGTTGGCGGGAATCACCCAGCCGTCGAGATCGAACATCTGCCAGTCCCAGGCCATGCCGATGGGCTGTTTCTGCTCCTCGATCGCCGAGAAGAGACGGCCGTTATAGGCCGAGCCCATGAAGATCTCGCCGTCGGCGAGGAGCTGCGGCGGCTCGGCGGAGGCCGACCACCAGATGGTCTGGTCCTTGATCGTGTCGAGCTTGGCGAAAGCGCGGGCCTGACCCTCTTCGGTCTCGAGCGTGTCGTAGACGTCCTCGTAGGCCACGCCGTCGCACAGCAGCGCCCATTCCATGTTGGCGATCGGCTGCTTGTTCAGCGCGCGCTTTCCCGGGTACTTCTCGATCTCGAACACGTCGCAGGCACTGGTCGGCGGCTCGACGCCCTCGGGCACCATGTCGGTGCGGTAGCCGAAGGTGGTCGAGAACACGATCTGCGGAATGAAGCAGTCCGACACGATCATGTCGCCGAAATCTTCCGAGGCCGACGTGCCATCGGGCGCAGGCGCGAGCATCTCGTCGGGGTCGTATTCCATCGCGAGCCCTTCGTCGCAGAGCCGGATCGAGTCGGCGGCTTCCACGTCGACGAGGTCCCAGGTGACGTTGCCGGCCTCGTTCATGGCGCGGAGCTTGGCCACCGCCTCGGGCGAGCTTTCGTCCCAGATCACTTCGAGGCCCGGATGGTCGGCCTTGTAGGGTTCGGAATAGGCGTTGACCTGGCTGGCCTGGTAGGCGCCGCCCCAGCTGACCAGGGTCATGCTGTCGGCCATATCCTCTGCCGATGCCGCACCGGCCAGAACCACGGCCGTCGCGCTCATCAGAATTGTCTTGGTTTTCATTGTTCACTCCTTGACTGGTGGTACCCTTATCGCTTGCCCCGCCGGGCCGGGTCTGCCGCAGGCGGGTATTCCTTTATCAGGCGTCGAGCGCCCGGCAATCCTCGGGGAGCCAGCCGATCTTGACCTTCTGGCCCGGCTCGAGGCGGGTCTGGTCGGCACGGTTCCGTGTCTTGATGACAAAACCGTCGTTTCCGGCGACCCGGAGGCGCGTGCGGAACACGTCGCCCATGTAGATGAATTCGAGCACTTCGGCATCGAGCGTGTGGGCGTCGGGGCCGAGGCTGTCGGGATTCACCTCGACGCGCTCGGGACGGATCGAGACGAGCGTGCGCTCACCCTCGCCGGCAACCTTCACCGGCATCGCGTCGATCACCTGGCCGTCGTCGAGGCGGACGGTGCAGCGCGCGCCGGAGATCTTCTCGACCTTGCCGTTGAGCGTGTTGTTCTCGCCGATGAACTGCGCGACGAAGCTGTTCAGGGGCTTCTCGTAAAGCTCGTCGGGGGGCGCGAGCTGCTGGATCACCCCGTCGTCGAACACCGCCACGCGGTCCGACATGGTGAGCGCCTCGGTCTGGTCATGGGTCACGTAGACCGTGGTGATTCCGAGATTGTGCGCGAGATTGGTGATCTCGAACTGCATGTGCTCGCGGAGCTGCTTGTCGAGCGCGCCGAGGGGCTCGTCCATCAGGACGAGCTCGGGCTCGAACACCAGCGCCCGGGCGAGCGCGATGCGCTGCTGCTGGCCGCCGGAGAGCTGCGCCGGGCGGCGGCCGCCGAAGGCGCCCATCTGCACCATGTCAAGCGCGCGCTTGACCTTCTGCTCCCGGGTCGCCTTGTCGATCTTCCGGACTTCGAGCGGGAAGGACAGGTTTTCGGCCACCGTCATGTGCGGGAACAGGGCGTAGTTCTGGAACACCATGCCGATGCCGCGCTTGTGCGGCGGGATGTTGTTGATTTCCTTGCCGCCGAGCCGGATCTCGCCATGGGTGGCAGTCTCGAAGCCGGCGAGCATCATCAGGCAGGTGGTCTTGCCCGAGCCCGAGGGGCCGAGCATGGTGAGGAATTCACCCTTGCCGACGGAAAGATTGAGATCCTTCACGACGAGGGTTTCCCCGTCATAGCTTTTCTGCACGCGTTCGAATTCGACGAACGCGGTCGCGGCTGGTCCGTTGGCGTTCAAACAGAACCCCCCCTGTTTTGCACCGGTCTTGCGCGGCCGGCTGTTGGTCCCGGATAAAACCAAGACGCATGGCGAATTACAACTGTATCAGGGGCCGGAAAGGTGGCAAATGCGACCATTTCGGGCAGAATGCTCCGCCTCGCTGTCTTATCGGGCCCACTCGCCGGTCTCCGCGCTGAAGATCTTCCCGTCAAAGCAGCATGTCGATCAACCGTGCGGTGTTTTCGCGGGTCATCTCGATCGGGTTGCCGCCGCAGCTCGGGTCCTTCAGGGCCCCTTCGAGGAGCGCCTCGCGGTCCGGGTCGGTGACGCCCAGGGCGGCGAGGCTTTCGGGAATGCCGAGGGTCGCGTTGAGCTCGCCGACGAAGGCGAAAAAGCCGTCGAAGCCGCCCTCGATGCCGAGATAGGCGGCGGCGAGCGTCAGCCTGTCCGCGATGGCCGCACGGTTGAACGTGAGGACCGGCTGCATCACCACGGCGTTGGTCGTGCCGTGATGGGTGTTGTAGAGCGCCCCGATCGGGTGGCTGAGCGAATGGATCGCGCCGAGGCCCTTCTGGAAGGCGGTGGCGCCCATCATCGCGGCCGACATCATGTGCGCGCGGGCCTCGAGATCGCCCGGCGTGGCGTAGGCGCGGGGCAGGTTCTCCTTGACGAGCCGCATGCCCTCGAGCGCGATGCCCTGGCTCATCGGGTGGTAATGCGGCGAGCAGAACGCCTCGAGGCAGTGGGCGAAGGCGTCCATGCCGGTGCCGGCGGTGATCGCCTTCGGCATGCCGACGGTCAGCTCGGGGTCGGCGATCACCACCGAGGGGAGCACCTTGGGGTGGAAGATGATTTTCTTCTCGTGAGTTTCGGAATTGGTGAGCACGCTGGCGCGGCCCACTTCGGAGCCGGTGCCGGCCGTGGTCGGAACCGCGACGTTCGGGAAGATCGCGTCGGCGTCGGCGCGGGTCCACCAGTCGCCGATATCCTCGAATTCCCACACGGGCCGCGTCTGCCCGGCCATGAACGCGACCATCTTGCCCAGGTCGAGGCCGGAGCCGCCGCCGAAGGCGATCACTCCGTCATGGCCGCCCGACCTGAACGCCTCGACCCCGGCGGCGAGGTTCATTTCGTTCGGGTTGGGGTCGACATCGGCGAAGAGCGCGCGGCCGAGCCCGGCGGCGTCGAGGAGGTCGAGCGTCGCCGCGGTGATCGGCAGGGCGGCGAGGCCGCGGTCCGTCACGAGGAGCGGTTTCCTGATCCCGGCAGCGGCGCAGGCCTCGGCGATTTCGCCGATGCGGCCCGCGCCGAAGCGGATGGCTGTAGGGTAGGACCAGTTGGCTTTGGGGGTCATGACAGTTTCCGCAGGTGGTAGGATTTCGGGCGGGTGACGGAGTGGAATCCGAGCACCGAAAGCGCGGCGCCGCGGCCGGTATCCTTGCAGCCGGTCCAGCATAGCGCCGGGTCGAGATAATCGCAGCGGTTCATGAAGACGGTGCCGGTTTCGATCCGCGCGCCCAGCGCCGCGGCGCGGTCGGTGTCGGACGTCCAGAGCGAGGCGGTGAGGCCGAAATCGCAATCGTTCATCAGCGCCAGCGCTTCGTCGTCCGAGGAGACCTTCATGATGCCGACGACCGGGCCGAAGCTTTCCTCGCGCATCACGCGCATGTCGTGGGTGACGTTCGTGAGAACCTGCGGCGCGAGATAGGTGCCGCCGTCATCGGCGAATTTCGAAGCGTCGATATGGGCGGTCGCGCCCTGGGCGACGGCATCGGCGGTCTGGCTGCGCACGACGTCGGCGAAGCGGCGATGCGCCATGGGGCCGAGCGTGGTGGCCTCGTCGAGCGGGTTGCCGAGGGTATAGCCGTTCACGATGGCGACGGCCTTTTCCAGGAAAGCATCGTAGCGGCTCTCGTGGACATAGATCCGCTCGATCCCGCAGCAACACTGGCCCGAATTGAACATCGCGCCGTCGACCAGCGTTTCGGCCGCGGCGTCGATATCGGCATCCTCCATGACATAGCCCGGATCCTTGCCGCCGAGTTCGAGGCCGACGCCGGTGAAGGTGCCCGCCGCGGCGCGTTCGATCTCGCGCCCCGCAGGAACCGAGCCGGTGAAGTTGACGAAGCCGAAATGCCGCGCGCCGATCAGCGCCGAGGTGGTGGCGTGGTCGAGGAAGGCGTTCTGGAACACGTCCTCGGGCACGCCTGCCTCGTGGAAGGCGCGGGCGATGCGTTCGGTGGCGAGAAGCGTCTGGGTGGATCCCTTCACCATCACGCTGTTGCCGGCGATCAGCGCCGGGACGATCGTGTTGGTCGCGGTCATGTAGGGGTAGTTCCAGGGCGAGACCACCATGACGACGCCCACCGGTTCGCGCGCGAGATAGCGCGAGAAGGCGTCGCTCTGCTCCACCACCATGGGCGCCAGCGCCTCGGCGGCAATGCCCGCCATGTATGTGGCGCGTTCGTTCATGCCGCCGAATTCGCCGCCGTAGCGGACCGGGCGGCCCATCATCCAGGCGAGTTCGGGGACGATGTCCTGCATCTGGCCGAGGCGTTCGACGCCTTTCATCACGAGCGCGATGCGGTCCTCGAGCGGCCGCGCTGCCCAGCCCGGCTGCGCAGCCTTGAGGCGGCCGGCGAGGGCGGTGGCCGCCTCGGGAGAGAGCGTCGGGCGCTCGGCATAGACGGAGCCGTCGACGGGGGAGATGCAGGTGAGGGTCATGGTTTGGTGCGGGTCCTTAGCATTTTGCGACGCTTACGTAGCCGTCCTGCCCGTAGCGGAGAATGGCCCTGTCGCGGGTGACCAGGGTCAGTCCGGCGTCTCGGGCGGTCGAGATGAGGATGCGGTCGACCGGATCGCCATGGATCTCGCCGGGGAGGTAGGACGAATTGACGAGGATCGCCGGGGAGAGCGAGATCAGGTCGGCACCGACGGCGGCGGCGAATTCCTCGAACCATTGCAGGGGCGGGCGGCTGGAACGGAGCTTGCCGCGCGCCATCAGGAGGCCGATCTCCCAGGCCGAGATGGGCGAGACGCAGAGCGCCCCGCCCTCTTCGCGCGTTGCCTCGATGGCGGCCACGGCCTCCTCGGCAAAGGGTTCGTCCTGCGAGGCCCAGATGATCGCGCAGGTATCGAGGAGGACGCGCTCAGCCATTTTCGGTTCCGTCGCCCCATTCGGCCCCGGTCGGCGCGGTCAGGTCAAAATCGACCTCAACTAGGATCGTGCCTTTCATCGCGCCGAAGATCGGGTGGCGTTTGGGGGCAGCTTCTCGGAGGGGCGAGTCCTGCATGACCGGCGCGTTAGCTGTGGGTTCCGGAGGTGTACCCTTCGATTTGCGAAAAACCAGTTTGCCCGACGCAAGGTCCACGTCGGACGAGCGGTAACCGGCCTCAAGCCACGCATAGGTACAAACGCTGTTCGACGGATTATTCGACCACCACGCGCGGTATTTGCGGGCGGAAGGCGGGAGGTCGCTGTCAATCAGACGCTCGATTTCCTTGAAAGTCATAGGAACATACTCAGCGGCTCGATCAGCAAGGTAGGTCTTCAGAGGATCATATTTTGAAGTGCTCATTGGTTCTATCCGTTGTTGAAGCAGCCAATAGCGGCGACTCAACATGTACATAAGGCGCTACTGTATGTAAACACTGTATATGTACTCTAGAATGTACATACTAGTACCTTTCGAAGCCGCGCATCAGGTCCCAGTCGGTGACGCGGCGGTCGTATTCAAGTTGTTCCCATTCGGCGGCGTGGACGTAGTGATCGACCACGTCGTCGCCGAAGGCTTCGCGCAGCATCGCGGAGTTGCGCAGGGTCTCTGTCGCAGCGCGGAGGGTCGAGGGGAAGCTGCGGATGTTTTCGGCGGTGTAGGCGTCGCCGGTGAACTCGGGTTCGAGCTCGAGCCTCTGCTCGATCCCGGCGAGCCCGGCGGCGATCTGGCCGGCGAAGGCGAGGTAGGGGTTCAGGTCGGCGCCGCCGATCCGGTTCTCGATGCGGATCGCCTTGGTGCCCTCGCCGACGAGGCGGAACCCGGCGGTGCGGTTGTCGCGGGACCAGACCGCCTTGGTGGGCGCGAAGGTCTGGGCGACGAAACGCTTGTAGGAGTTGATGTTGGGCGCGAGCAGGAGCGCCACGTCGGGGACATAGGCGAGAAGACCAGCGATGTAGTGCTTCATCGTGGCCGACATGCCGTGGGGCGCGTCCTTGTCGAGAAAGGCGGGCGTCGCGCCGTCGGCGGACCAGAGCGATTGGTGGATATGGCTGGAGGAGCCGGCGGCCTTGTAGTCGTACTTGGCCATGAAGGTGACGGAATGGCCCTTGGACCAGGCGATTTCCTTGACGCCGTTCTTGGTGATCGTGTGGTTGTCGGCGGCGGCGAGCGCGTCGGCATACTTGACGTTGATCTCCTCCTGGCCGGGCCAGGCCTCGCCCTTGGAGTTCTCCACCGGAATGCCGGCGCCGCGGAGGCCGACGCGGACGGCGCGCATCACGTCTTCTTCCTTGGTGGTCTGGAAGATCGCGTAATCCTCGTTGAACGGGCAGACCGGGGTGAGGCTCCGGTAGCCGCCTTCATGGGCTTCCTCGAAGCTCTCGCGGAAGAGGTAGAATTCCAGCTCGGAGGCCATCATCGGCGTGAAGCCCATCGCCTTCGCGCGGTCGATCTGCCGCTTCAGGATGGCGCGGGGCGAGACGGAGATCTCGGCATGGCCGGCATGGTCGAGCGTGTCGCAGAGGACGAGCGCGCTGCCGGGGAGCCACGGGATCCGGCGCAGGGTCGAGAGGTCGGGCTTCATCATGTAGTCGCCGTAGCCCTGCGCCCAGGAGGCGGACTTGAAGCCCGGGATCGGCTCCATGTCGATATCGACGGTGAGGAGGTAGTTGCAGGAATGGGTCTCGTGGACACCGGATTCAAGGAAATGCGGCGCGTCGAAGCGCTTGCCCATCAGTCGGCCCTGCATGTCGATCTGGGCCATGATGACGGTGTCGATCTCGCCCGAGTCGACGGCTTCGCGAAGGGCATCCAGGGTGAAGGGCGCGGTCATGTTGAGCAATCCTTGTCATGCGGTGACCGGCCCGTGAAGGGCCGGCCGGTGTGCTTTCCCTGGTCCCGCGGATCGGTGCCGGGACAGGCCGGTGAGACGGCTCAGTTGGTGTATGGCGGGCCGGCCTGGTTGATCACCTCGTTGTACTCGCGGAAGATCGAGACGATCTTGGAGTGGACTTCGCCTTCCTCGGCGATCTCGTTCCAGAAATCCTTGGCCGCGTTCTCGACCTCGGCCCATTCCTCGGCCGGCACGGTCCGCAGTTCCAGCTTGTCGCCCTGCGCGCGGAGCCTCGCCTCGCCGCCCCAGTACCACTGGTTGCGGTAGGTATCGCCTGCCTTGATTCCGGCCATGACCAGTTCCTTGAGGTGGTCCGGCAGATCCGCCCATTGCTGCTGGTTCACGAACATCGAGCCGATCCAGGCACCCGAGATGTTGTTGGTGAGGAAGTAGTCGGTGACGTTGGCCCAGCCCACCGTGTAGTCCTCGGTGATGCCCGACCAGGACATGCCGTCGAGCTCGCCGGTCTGCACCGCGACCTCGGCGTCCTCGTAGGGGATGTTCACCGGCACCACGCCGAACTTCGCCAGGAAGCGGCCGGCGGTGGGGAAGGTGTAGAGCTTCAACCCGTCGAGATCGGCGAGCGACTTGATCTCTTTCTTGGTGTTGAAGTTGCAGGGGTCCTGCCCCGCCGACGACAGGTAGGTGACGCCGACCTTGTCGTATTCCTCCTTCCAGATCTCGGCGAGGCCGTACTGGTGGAACAGCACCGGCACGTCGAGGATGTGCTTGGTGGCGAAGGGAAAGTAGCCGCCGAACTGGCGCACCGGGGTGGGCGAGGCCATCGAGTCGTCGTCCGAGTGCACCATGTCGATGGTGCCGCGCTGGAGCGCCTGGAACAGCTCGCCGGTCGGAACGATCTGGTCGGCGAAGTAGAGTTCGATCTCCATCTCTCCGTTAGCGGCGGTGTTGATGTAGTCGACGACGGGCTTGGTGACCTGTTCACCCAGCGTCGCGCCGGCATAGGTCTGGAACCGCCACTTGATCGGGGCCTGGGCCTTGACGATGGACGGGGCGGCGAGCGCGGCCGGGGCGGCGAGCGCCGCGCCTTTCAGGAATCTGCGTCTGTTGGTGGTCATATCTGGTATGCTCCTCTGTTGCAGTTCGATTGGGTGCCCCCGTTTCGGGAGTTCTTCTGGGTCATCTGTCGTAGACGAGGTTCGGCAGCCAAAGCGCGATCTCGGGGAAGACCATGATCACGACGAGCGCGATGACCATGACACCGACAAAGGGGACGATGGACCGGTAGATGTCGTGGATGGTGATTTCCGGCGGCGCCATGGCGCGCATGAGGAAGAGGTTGTAGCCGAAGGGCGGCGTCATGTAGGCGATCTGGCAGGTGATGGTGTAGAGCACGCCGTACCAGACGAGATCGAAGCCGAGCGCACCGACGAGCGGCACGTAGAGCGGCGCCACGATCACCAGCATCGCGGTATCGTCGAGAAACGTCCCCATCACGATGAAGCTGAGCTGCATCAGGATAAGGATCATCACCGGCGGCAGTCCGAGCTTCTCGGTGAACAGCCCCTCGATCGCCTTGACCGCGCCGAGCCCGTCGAAGACGGCGCCGAAGGCGAGCGCGGCGAGGATGATCCACATGAACATGCAGGACACGCCGAGCGTCGAACGGACCGAGGTCTCGAACACCTCGCGCGACATCCGGCCCTTGAGGACCGCCGCGACGAAGGCCGCTATCGCACCGATGGCCGAGGATTCCACGAGGCTCGTCCAGCCGTTGACGAAAGGGAACATCATCACCGCGAAGATCACCAGCGGCAGGAGCCCCGCGCGCAGCAGCCGGAGCTTCTCCGGCCAGCCCACGTCGCGCTCCTCGGCAGACAGCGTGGGGCCGAGTTCCGGCGAGATTTTGCAGCGGATCCAGATGTAGACGATGAAGAGCGCGGCCATGAACAGCCCGGGCATCACGCCCGCGAGCCAGAGCTGACCCACGGGCTGGCGCGCGATCATCGCGTAGAGCACGAGAACGACGGAAGGCGGCACGAGAATGCCGAGCGACGATCCGGCCTGGATCACGCCGGTGACCATCAGCTTGTCGTAGTTTCGCTTCAGAAGTTCCGGCAGCGCGATGGTTGCCCCGATTGCCATGCCCGCGACCGACAGCCCGTTCATCGCGGAGATCAGCACCATCAGCCCGATCGTGCCTATCGCGAGCCCGCCCGGCAGACCGCCCATCCAGACGTGGAACATGCGGTAGAGATCGTCGGCGATCCGCGATTCCGACAGGACGTAGCCCATGAAGATGAACATCGGCAGCGTGAGCAGCGGATACCAGTTCATCAGCTTGATCGCCGCCGAGAAGCCGAGATCGTAACCGCCCCGGTCGCCCCAGAGGAACAGGGCGGCGACCACCGCCACGAAACCGATCGCCCCGAAGACGCGCTGCCCCGTGAGCAGCATCAGCATCATCGTCGAGAACATCAGGAGGGCGATGAGTTCGTATGACATCAGGTCTTCTCGCCCAGTCCCTCGACGCCGCGCAGGCGCAGGATGTCCTTGAAGAGCTCGGAGAGAGCCTGAAGCAGCATCAGGAAGATTCCGAGGAGCATGATCGTCTTCACCGGCCAGATATACGGGCGCCAGGAGGACGGCGAGCGCTCGAGATGCCCGAGTTGCTGGGACGCGGCCTCAGGGCCGCCGGTGACGAAGGCGACGAAGAGATCGCGGAAGAACGTGAAGGATTCGCCCCTGAAGTGGCCCAGCGAATAGGCGGTCGAGTCGATCCCGCCCCAGAGCAGGATCACCAGATAGGCGATGAGAAACAGCACGGTCAGCGCGTCGACCCCGGCCTTCCGCCGGTCGGACCAGTCTCCGTAGAACAGATCCATCCGCACGTTCGAGCCCATCTGGATCGCGTAGGGACCGCCGATCATGTAGTAGGCGACCATCGCGAACTGCGCCATTTCGAGCGTCCAGAGCGTGGGCGTGAAGAAGGTCTTCGAGACCGAGGACCAGAGCAGGATCCCCATCATCGCGAAGATCCCGTACATCGCGAACCGGCCGATCCGCCGGTTCATCGCATCGACGACGCGGATAAAGGCCAGCATCGCGCCGTTCATGCGGCCCCTCGTGCTTCGGTCTGGTGGTGGACGCGGGCGATCCAGTCGCCCAGCGCGGCGGCCATGGCGGCCTGATCCGTTTCGGCGGCGATCAGGTCGTTGCGGATTTCGAGCATGACGCTCAGGAGCCCGTTCGGCGCCCCGTGGAGGTCGAGCGTGTGGGTGACGCCATCCGCCGGCCCGTAGGGTTCGTTGACCCGCGTGTCGAAATGCCAGCCGGCGGGCGGTGCGTCGGCCATGGCGGCGGCGAAGCGCGGGTCGGTCCCGTGGAGGAGGCCGAGCTCCACGGCACGGCGCTCGCCCCGGTAGACCGGTGTGAAGCTGTGGACGGTGACGAGGAGCGAGAGGCCCGGGTAGCGCGCGATCTCTCCGGCGAGACTGGCGCGGAACGGCTCGTAAACCTCGGCGATCCGCTTCTGGCGCGCGCTGTCGCTCAGGCCCTGGTTGCCGGGGACGGCGTGGATTTCGCTGACCGCCGGGATCGCGTCCGCCGCCTCGGGCGGGCGGTTGCAGTCATAGACGAGCCGCGAGATGCCGCCATGGACGAGCGGCGCGGCGAGCCTGCCGGCCAGCGCCTGCGCAACCGGGAGCGCGCCCGGATCCCAGGCGATATGGCTTTCGGCGACGCCCGGCGCGAGGCCGAGCCCGTTCAGCGCGGCGGGAATCCGGTTCGAGGCATGCTCGCAGACGACGATGACACGCGCGTCCGGCCGTGCCGGACTGACATGCACCACTTCCCCCAATTCTGTCCCCAGATCCCGCGAGTCACCCATGGTGAAGAGGCTTCTTCATCCACCTTGTTGATGTCAAGAAAATTACTGAAATTTCTTGTACGCCGCCGCGTTGGATGTTTAGTTTTGTTCAAAAGAGCGCCGGAGGGAGAGCGTCCGATGACCATTGCCGACGCGATTCAGGCCATGCGGTCCGAGATGACCCGGGCCGAATTGCAGCTCGCCGACGCGATCCTCGACAATTACCCAGTCTCCGGCCTGGGCAGCATCACCGAGCTGGCCGAGAAGGCCGAGGTCTCGACGCCCACGGTGGCGCGGATGGTGCAGAAGCTCGGATTTTCCGGATACGGCCCGTTCCAGTCGACCTTGCGCGACGAGCTGTCCGAGATGATCTCGGGCCCGGTGGCGAAGCGCGGCACCTGGGTCAGCGAGCTCCCCGAGGCGCATATGCTGAGCCGGTTCTCGGCGGCGGCCATGGAGAACCTGCGCGGCACGCTCGACCAGCTGGACCTCGCCGAGTTCGAGGCCTTCAGCGCACTCCTTGCCGACCCGGCGCGGCGGATCCATATCGCGGGCGGGCGGATCACCGGCACGGTGGCGCGGTATTTCTACCTGCATCTCCAGATGATCCGGCCGGGCGTGCAGCTGATCCCGGTGGACGCGTCCTGGCCGCATCACGTGATGGATTTCGGGCCCGAGGACGTGCTCGTCGCCTTCGACGTGCGGCGCTACGAGAACAACACGCTCCTGATGGGCCAGATGGCGCATGAGCGCGGCGCGGAGCTGGTGCTGTTCACCGACCAGTGGCGCTCGCCGATCCACCGCATCGCGCGCGCCACCTTCGCCTGCCGGATCGCGGTGCCGTCGGCCTGGGATTCGGCGCTGTCGCTCCTGCTCCTCGTCGAATGCGCCATCGCCGCCCTTCAGGAGGCGTGCTGGGAGACGGTGAAGGACCGCAACGACGCGTTGGAGGCGGCGTTCGACCGCACGAAGCTGTTCCGGAAGTTCACCTGAGGCGGTGGCAGAACCCCCTGTTTTCGCTGGGGTTCTGGTGCCGGTGAAGGGACTCGAACCCCCGACCCCATCATTACGAATGACGTGCTCTACCAGCTGAGCTACACCGGCGCCGGGCGCCTCTTAACAACCTTTGGCCGCGAGCGCGAGCGCTATTTTCGGGCGCGTTCGGCGGCTTCCATGATCTCGGCGTCCACCGCCTCGGCGGCCGGCGGCGGGGCGTCGTGGTTGGCCGGGCCGGTGCGCTCCGGTTCGAGGATCTCTGTCTCTTCGGGCGCGATCTCCTCCAGCACCTCCTCCGGTTCGGGCGCCTCGGTCTCCGCGTCCTCGATTTCCTCCTGCGCCTCCTCCATCACCGGCTCCGGCTCGCCGACGATCAGCGGCAGCACGCCCGCGGTCGCACCGGCCGCCGCCTCGACCTGCTGCGACGGGACACGCCAGCTCAGCGAATCGAAAGCACCGCAATTCGGACAGGCGGGCGTCCAGGAGCCCGGGATGTTGTGGCAATTGTCGCAGACCCATTGCGGCCCCCGCGAGGCCGAGACGGCACGGGCGAGCCAGGCCTTCACCTCGCGGTCGGGCGCGCCCTCGCCGCGTTCGATCGCGGCCATGATGGTGAGCGAGCGGGCGGTCGGATCCTTCTCGGCCAGATCGCCCATCGCCTCGCGCGCATCGCCATAGCGTTCGGCGGCGATGAACAGCTCGGCGCGGAGCATCTTCGACTCCGGGTCGCCCTGGTGCTGCTTGGTCAGCGCCTGGAAGCGGCGCAGCCGGTCGAGCGGTTTCTCGTCGGGCTCGATACCGGCGAAGGCGGCGGCGAGGTCCGGATGCGGGCGCACGGTCCAGGCCTTGGAGATCACCCGCGTCGCATAGCGCTTCTGGCCCTGCTCGACATAGCCGCGCGCGGCCATGACGGCGGCGGGTACCAGGTCGGGCGAGAGCTTGTTGGCGAGGATCGCCGCCTCTCGGGCCTCGATCGACTTGCCCTCCTCGACGATGCTTTTCGCCTCGCCCAGCGCCAGCACCGCGTCGCGGCGGCGATGCACGTCGCGCGGCAGGTGGCCGTATTTCAGCTTTGCGCCCAGCGTCTTGCGCGCGCCGGCCCAGTCGCCCTTGTCGGCCTGAAGCCGCAGGAGCACGTCCTGGGTCTCCTCGTGCCGGGGCTTCAGCGCAAAGGCCTTCTCGGCGAGCCTCATCGCGGTGTCGGTATCGCCCTCGAGGAGCTTCTGCTTCATGATCCCGCGCACCCCGACGAAGCGGGTGCGGTCGTCCTGCAGGAGCCGCTTGTAGACCTGCTCGGCCTTGCGGGTGTCGCCGGCCATCTCGGCCGCCTGGGCGGTGATCAGGTTGGTGAGCTCGGGCCGCTTCAGATAGCGCTCGGCCTTCTGCGCCTTGGCCATCGCGGCACGGGATTCGCCCGAGGCGAGCGCCATCAGCCCCTCGGCCAGCGCCTCGAAGCCCTTGCGCTCGCGGCTCCGGCTCCACCAGCGCGACAGCGCGGTCTCGTCGCCGCTGACGAATTTCAGCGTCGCCACGAGGAGCCCGATGAGTTTCAGCCCCAGCCAGATCACCGCCGCCAGCAGAAGGAGCGCGATCACCGCCTGGAGCGGTCCGAGGTTGAATTCGATATTGCCGACTGCAACGCGGACGCCGCCCGAGGTCTGCATCAGCTGCTCGGCGCCGAGCGTGAGAAGCGCGATCGCCGCGATGAAGAGGACGATCTTGATCAGTGACCAGAGCATGGGAGTCCCCTCATTCCGTTTCGACTTGCTGCGCGAGATCCCTGGCCGCCTTCAGCGCGGCGACCCGCGTGTCCGCCGCGTCGCGCCAGCCGGCCATGGCGGTTTGCCCCGCATCGGGCAGGGCGGCGAGTTCGGCGAGTGTCGCGTCGAGGTCGCCCGCCTGGAGCGCCGCCTCGGCCCGCGACAGCACCGCGTCGGGGTCGTCCCCCTCCTGCGGCGTCAGCGACCGGGCGCCGGACTGCACCCGGACGAATGCCGCGATCTTGTCGAAGGTGCCGTCGCCAGTATCGGCCCGGATCGAGGCGTCGAGCGCCTTGCGGGCCGCGTCGGGGAAGCTGTCCTGAAGCGCGGCGAGGGACGGCACGCCCTTCTCCGCGTTCTGCGCGACCACGTCCGGAACCGGCCCGGACAGCGCCGCTTCGGCCTCGGCGAGCGGCTCGGCATAGGGCGTGCCCGCGTCGATGGCGGCGGCGACCTGGCTCCAGGCGGCGCGGGCGATGGAGGCCTGTTCGGACTTGAACGCCTCGTCGGAGATCTGCTTCGCCGTGGCACGGGCCTCGGTGATCTCGGCCTGGGCGTCGGCCACGGCCTTGTTCGCCTCGGAAATCGCCTTGTCGAGATCGGCGCGAAACGCCTTCAGCGCATCGTCGAAGGCGTCCGGGCTGATGCCCGTCGCGACCGGGCGCATCGCCAGCGTCTCGACCTGGTCGGTCAGGCCCGAGAGGTCGCCGGCGATCTTGTCGAGCCGCGTCGTCGTGTCGGCCAAGGCGCTGTCGAGATCGGCTCGCAGCGGATCCACCGAGGCGGCGATCTCGGGGCCGACATCGCGGGCGGCGAGCTCGTCGAGCATGGATTTCAGGGCGTCGAGCCGGGCGGACTGGTCGGCGAGCGCGGTTGCGTTCTCGGCGGGTGTCGGCCCGGTCGCCTGCTGCGCGGCGCGCTCGTCCAGATAGCGGGCGGCGAAGAAGCCGATCAGCGCGGCGGCGACGCCACCGGCAACGAGAAGGGCCGCCCCGGCGAGGCCGGAGCGCGACGGCGGGGGCGGGGGCGGCGCGGCGAGAACTGGCGCGGCGGGTCGTTCCTCGGCGGTTTCGGCCGGTTCCCCTGAAACGGCCTCTGCAAGGATTTCGGCCTCGGGCGCGTCTGCCGCGATTTCCGCGTCGGACGCCTCCGCCGTTTCCGCGACTTCCGCGGCAGTCTCCTCGCCGGCCTGGTCCGGCTCGACCGGACCCTCTTCGTCGGGTGGCGTTTCGGCCGGCGGCTCCTCGGAGGCGGCCTCTAGCTTCTCCTCCGGCACCACCTGCTCCTCCGCAACCGCGTCGGCCGGCGTTTCGGGCTTGTCTTTGGATCTTCGCGAACGGGCCAAATTCCCGACCCTCCCAGGCAGCAATTCCGGCGTCGATCGCACCGGCTTATGGGGCGAGCCTAGACTCCCCGGCGCGGGTCAACAAGCCGAGTCCGGATCCAGCGCGGCGCGGATCGTCGCGGCGACCGAGGCTGCATCCGGATTGGGCGCAACGCGAATGTCGTGGGCAGGGGCGGCCCATGCATTCGCCGCGGCGGCGCTGATCGCGACGACGAGGGGCGGGACCGCGCCCCTCGGCAGCGCTTCGGAGAGGAGCGCCGAGCTTCGCGGCGAGAAGACCGGCAGCACGGTTTCGCGCTCCCGGAGCGCATTCAAGGCGGCCACCGAAAGCGGGCGCCCCTCCTGCCGGTAGACGACCACGCTGTCGGTCCGGTGCCCCGCCTCGGTCAGGCGCCGGGCGAGATCCACGCGCTGATGCGTGCCGGTCGGGTGGAGCCAGGGGCCGGGTGGCGGCGCGTCGAGCAGCTTCGTCTCCAGCGCCGCGGCGTCGCCCCCGGCGGAGACCGCATCGAACCCGGCCTGCGCTGCCTCTTCAGCGGTCCGGTCGCCGACACAGAAGGCCGGCTTTCCCGCAAGATCGGAGCGGCCCGCGAGCATGGCGACGGCATTCGACGAGGTAAAAATCAGGGTCTGATACTGGGAAAAGTCGCCCTCCATCGGTTCGGGCACGATATCGAGGATCGGCGCGATCAGCACCTCCGCGCGGCCGGCAAGGGCCGGCTCCAGAAGCGCCGCGAAACGGCGCGCGGCATGTTCGGGCCGGGTCAGGATCACCAGGGGGGCAGCCGCCATCGGGGCCTCGCGGTTGTGCGCCGGATCGCCCGGTGTTACCTGCCGACGGACCTCCAGGCAACGGCCAGGCGATGACGCTCACGATTCTCGGCCTCGAAAGCACCTGCGACGACACGGCGGCGGCGGTTCTGCGCGAGGGCGCGCCGGGCGACCGGATCCTGTCCTCGGTGGTGGTCGGCCAGGGCTCGTTGCACGACGCCTATGGCGGCGTGGTGCCCGAGATCGCCGCGCGCGCCCATGCCGAGCGGATCGACACGGTGACGGAAGAGGCGCTCGCCAAGGCCGGGATCGGGCTGGCCGGGATCGACGCGGTGGCCGTCTCGGCCGGGCCGGGGCTCATCGGCGGTGTGCTCTCGGGTGTTATGTTCGCCAAGGGGCTCGCCGCCGGGGCCGGGCTGCCGCTCGTCGGAGTGAATCACCTCGCCGGCCACGCGCTGACCCCGCGGCTGACCGACGACCTTCCCTATCCGTACCTCATGCTCCTCGTCTCGGGTGGGCATTGTCAGTTCCTCGTGGTGCGCGGGCCCGACGACTTCACCCGGCTCGGCGGAACCATCGACGACGCGCCGGGCGAGGCTTTCGACAAGACCGCGCGGATCCTCGGCCTGCCGCAACCGGGCGGCCCTTCGGTTGAGCAGGCGGCGCGCGCCGGCGATCCCGCGCGCTTCGCCTTGCCACGGCCGCTCCTCGACCGGCCCGGCTGCGACCTCTCGTTTTCCGGGCTGAAGACGGCGGTGCTCCGGGCGCGCGACGCCTGCGTCGCCGAGGCGGGCGGGCTGACCGAGGTTGCCCGCGCCGATCTCTGCGCCGGGTTCCAGGCGGCGGTGCGCGACGTCCTGGCCGAAAAGTCGCGCCGGGCGGTGGCGCTCTATCTCGAGGAGGCGCCCTCCGTTCCGGCCCTGGCCGTGGCCGGAGGCGTGGCCGCGAATTCCGCGATTCGGTCCGCGTTAGAGACTGTTTCGGTCGAAGCGGGCCTCTCGTTCGTCGCGCCGCCCCTGGCGCTCTGCACCGACAACGCCGCGATGATCGCCTGGGCCGGTCTCGAGCTTTTCAAAGCGGGGCATCGGAGCGACATGACCCTCGCGGCCCGGCCACGCTGGCCGCTCGACACGGGTCAGGCCCCGCTCCTCGGCGCCGGCAAGAAAGGCGCCAAGGCGTGACCGGCATCGCGGTTCTCGGCGCCGGCGCCTTCGGTACCGCCTTGGCCGTGGCGCTGGCGCGCGATGGCGGATCGGTGACGCTCGTCGCGCGGGAGGGCGCGGCGGCGATGGACGCGGCCCGCGAGAATGCGCGCTACCTGCCGGGCGTGGCGTTTCCGCCGGGCCTGACGGTCGCGCCGGAGTTGCCCGATGCCGAAACCGTGCTCCTCGCCGTGCCGATGCAGGCGCTGGCGGGAGCCCTCGCGACGCAGGCGACGGCGCTCGATGGCAGGGCGCTGGTCGCCTGTTGCAAGGGCGTCGATCTCGCCAGCGGGCGCGGTCCGACCGCGCTGATCGCCGAGGCCTGCCCGAAAGCGCTCCCCGCCGTGCTCACCGGTCCGAGCTTCGCCGTCGACATCGCGCGCGGGCTCCCCACCGCGCTGACCCTCGCCTGTGCCGACGAAGCGGGCGGCGCGCGGCTCCAAGCCGCGCTTTCGCGCGAGGCGCTTCGGCTCTATCTCGCCTTCGACGTGATCGGCGCGGAACTCGGCGGGGCGCTCAAGAACGTGGTGGCGCTGGCCGCCGGGGTGACCATGGGCGCGGGGCTCGGCGAAAGCGCGCGGGCCTCGGTCGTCACCCGCGGATTCGCCGAGATGCAGCGGATCGCCAGGGCGCTGGGCGCCGATCCGGCCACGCTCACCGGCCTCTCGGGGCTGGGCGATCTGGTGCTGACGGCGACTTCGGAAAAGTCTCGCAACTACGCGGCCGGTCTCGCTCTGGGCGCCGGATTGCCGCCGGGCAAGGGCACCATCGAGGGGATCGCCACGGCAGAGGCGGTGGCGCGGCTCGCCGCCGAAAAGGGGATCGACGCCCCGCTTACCCGGATGGTGGCGGCGGTGACGGCCGGGCGGCTGACGGTCGAGGAGGCGCGAGACATCCTGCTCGCGCGGCCGCTCCGGACCGAGTAGAACGCGGGGAAAGAGGGGGGTGCCGATGGCCTATTGGTTGTTCAAATCCGAACCGTCGACCTGGAGCTGGGACGACCAGGTGGCCAGGGGCGCGGCGGGCCAGGAATGGGACGGGGTCCGCAACTACCAGGCCCGCAACAACATGCGGGCGATGGCGGTGGGCGACCGCGGCTTCTTCTACCATTCGCAGACCGAAAAGGCGGTGGTCGGCATCGTCGAGGTGATCGCCACCGCGCATCCCGACAGCACCACCGAGGATGCGCGCTGGGAGTGCGTGGACCTCAGGGCCATCGAACCGCTGCCAACGCCGGTGACGCTGGAGATGTGCAAGGCCGAGCCGGCGCTCTCGGAAATGGTCCTCGTCAACAACACAAGGCTCTCGGTGCAGCCGGTGACCGACACCGAATGGCAGACGATCTGCCGGATGGGCGGGCTCTAGAACCGCATCCGCGCGTCTTTGGGTCCTGAAATCCTGGGGGTGAGCGCCTGGAACAGGCGCGACGGGGCAAGGCTCCCTTGCCTGCGGCGGCCGGACTCGCTTCGTCGAGAACGCGATGCATGAAAAGCGTGGAGGGTCCCGACCCCTCGGAACCCTCCACTTTCCCACGTGTTTCCCCTCACGCGCGTCTATCAGAAGGTCCGGACCATCCTGGTCGGCTTGCGGAGTGACTAGCACGGAGGCCCGATTCCACGAAACGGAAAGCGCCGCGGATTTTCACCAAATCAGCGGCAGAGCCCCCAGCCGCGCGACTGCAGGTGGAAATGGTCGGCATGGAGCGCGTTGTAGCGCGGGCCCAGCGCGGTTGCGAACCAGGTGCAGGCGCTCGCCTGGGCGCGGTCGAGAAAGACGCCCGCCTGGCCCTGGCCCCAATCGGCCTTGAGCGTGATCCGGCGGCCGTCCGTCAGGGTCACGCCGGAAATGTCGATCGCGTCGGCGGTGGCATGGGTGCTCATCCTTCCGCCGGAGCCGCCGGACGTGCGGATCTGGCGGCAATTGTAGCTCGAGAAATGGTGGATCCGCGCGAGGCCGGTGCCGAAGACGTCCTGCGCCGCGGGCGCGAGTCCGTGCCGTTCCCAGAGCGCGAGCCGCAGCGCGATGGCGCAGCGGGTTTCCACCGGGTCGAGGGCGACGCCGTCGATCCCTGTCAGGCGGACCCGGTCAGTGATATGGCACTGGTCGGACACCAGGAGGTCGGGCATCGGCGCGAAGGCGGCATTGCCGGTCCGAAGCGCCGCGAGACAGGCGGCGCCCTCCTGCGCCCGGCGCAGTTTCAGACGGGTGACCGGCGTGGGCGGCGCGGAGATGTCGAGCGGGCGGGCCGGGTTCCATTCGTCGGGCAGGGGTGTGCCCGGGAGGAGCATGGCCGCCGCCGCGACCAGGGCCGCGACAACGATTGTACCGAGAAGGGCGGAAAGGGGCCTCAGCCAGCGCATCGGCGAGACCCCGCCCGAAGGTCAGTAGCGGTAGTGCTCGGGCTTGAACGGGCCGTCCGGCTTCACGCCGATATAGTCGGCCTGGTCCGGGGCGAGCGTGGTGAGCTTCGCGCCGATCCGGCCGAGATGCAGCCGCGCGACCTTCTCGTCGAGATGCTTCGGCAGCACGTAGACCTTGTTCTCGTAGTCGCCGCCCCGGGTCCAGAGCTCGATCTGCGCCAGCACCTGGTTGGTGAAGGAGGCCGACATCACGAAGGACGGGTGGCCGGTGGCGTTGCCGAGGTTCAGGAGCCGGCCTTCGGAGAGGAGGATCAGCCGGTTGCCCGAGGGCATCTCGATCATGTCCACCTGGTCCTTGATGTTGGTCCATTTGTGGTTCTTCAGCGCGGCGACCTGAATCTCGTTGTCGAAATGGCCGATGTTGCCGACGATCGCCATGTCCTTCATCTCGCGCATGTGCTCGAGCCGGATCACGTCCTTGTTGCCGGTCGTGGTGATGAAGATGTCGGCCTTGGCGACCTCGTCCTCGAGCAGAACCACCTCGAACCCGTCCATCGCCGCCTGGAGCGCGCAGATCGGGTCGACCTCGGTCACCTTCACGCGGGCGCCGGCGCCGCGGAGCGAGGCCGCGGAGCCCTTGCCGACGTCGCCATAGCCGCAGACCACGGCGACCTTGCCGGCCATCATCGTGTCGGTGGCGCGGCGGATGCCGTCGACGAGCGATTCCTTGCAGCCGTACTTGTTGTCGAATTTCGACTTGGTGACAGAGTCGTTGACGTTGAAGGCGGGGAAGGGGAGCTGGCCCTTTTCCATCATCTTGTAGAGACGGTGGACGCCGGTGGTGGTCTCTTCCGAGACGCCCTTGATCATGTGGCGCTGCTTCACGAACCAGCCGGGGCTGGCTTCGAGCCGCCGCCGGATCTGGGCGAAGAGATACTCCTCTTCCTCCGACGTCGGCACGGCGATCAGATCGGTCTCGCCCTCTTCGACGCGGGCGCCCATCAGGATGTAGAGTGTCGCGTCGCCGCCGTCGTCGAGGATCATGTTCGCGCCGCCTTCGGCGAACTGGAAGATCTGGTCGGTATAGGTCCAGTATTCCTCCAGCGTCTCGCCCTTCACGGCGAAGACCGGGGTGCCGCTTTCGGCGATCGCCGCCGCGGCGTGATCCTGGGTGGAGAAGATGTTGCACGACGCCCAGCGGATATCGGCGCCGAGGGCCCTGAGCGTCTCGATCAGGACGGCGGTCTGGATCGTCATGTGGAGCGAGCCGGCGATTCGCGCGCCTTTCAGCGGCTGGCTCTGCCCGTATTCCTCGCGAAGGGCCATAAGGCCCGGCATTTCCGTTTCGGCGATGTCCAATTCCTTGCGGCCATAGCTCGCAAGCGCGATATCCTTGATGACGAAATCCTTGGGCATCGCCCGCACTCCATAAATATTACCGGTGTCGCGGGGCAATTAGCACCAAGGGCTGCGTCGGGCAACGCCGTCAGCCGGGAATTCCTTCGGGCGCGCCCGGCAGGGCGACCCGCCAATCGGTTCCCGCCGCCATCACGCAGGCGGTGCCGTCGGGCCGGGTCATCAGGATCGTCCAGGTACCGGAATCGTCCGACATCCACACCTCGAAGATGCTGTCGGCGTTCCGCAGGCCGCCGCCGGCGAACTTTTCGCCATAGCCCGAGGTGAGACGTTCGGTGATCTTCGCCCTGTCCGCACAGTTATTCACGGTCTGTGCCTGGGCCGGAAGCGCCGCCGCGGCGGCGAGGGTCAGTGCCAACAAGATGCGCATCGGGGTCTCCTTTCAACGGCCGCCTGGGCCGCTCTTGCGCCTGTGGGATCCCCCTGCTTGTGGTCTTGTTTTATAGGCCTCAAAGGTTAACCGGGAATGCGTTACCGAGTATGGCAAGACCCGGGATGCGCCGAAACGATCGACGCGAAAACTCGTCATTCGGCATAGATACGCGGCAATTCGCCCGAATTGAGGGCAGCATTTGGAGGAAACCATGCCGAAACCGGCGCGCGCGTGGCAGCGGATGCTCTCTGGCCGGCGCCTCGACCTGCTCGATCCGACGCCCGTGGATATCGAGATCGACGATATCGCGCACGGCCTCGCCTTCGTAGCGCGCTGGAACGGCCAGACGCGCGGCGACTGGCCGTATTCGGTGGCCGAGCATTCGCTGCTGGTCGAGGAGATCTATGGCCGGATCGACGCCGCCGCGCCGCCGAAATGGCGGCTGGCCGCGCTCCTGCACGATGCGCCAGAATACGTGATCGGCGACATGATCTCGCCGGTGAAGGCCGCGGTCGGGCCGGGATATGGCGCGCTCGACGAGCGGCTGGCAGCGGCGGTGCATCTGCGCTTCGGGCTGCCCGCCGCGGTGCCGAAGGCGATCAAGGCGCGGATCAAGCGGGCCGACAAGGTGTCGGCCTGGCTCGAGGCGGTGCAGATCGCGGGGTTTTCGGAGCGCGAGGCCGACCGGTTCTTCGGCCGCCCGGATCCGGCTCTTGCGGACGGCCTCCGAATCGTCTTGCGGCCCCCGGTCGAGGCGCGGAACGCCTACCGGGCGCGGCACGCGACTTTGATGAACGAGCTGTGACCTACACGGGTGCGACCGGGAGAGACCGCATGGACATTCGCCCAGCCCGCCCCGGCGACGCCGACGCGCTCTGCGCGGTGATCAACCCGATCATCGAGGCGGGCGGAACGACGGCGCATCGCAACCCGTTCGACAGGGCGCGGATGACCGCGCATTACATCGCGCCCGATGATGGAATCGCCTGCACCCTGGCGGAGGAGGGTGGCGTTGTCCTGGGGTTCCAGTCGCTGGTCCGGGGAGCGGGCTATGGCCTGCCGGAGGACTGGGCGGTGATCGCGACCTTCGTGCGCCTGGACGAGGCGCAGCGCGGGATCGGCTCGCGGCTCTTCGCCGCAACGCTCGAGGCCGCCCGCGGCGCCGGAATCGTCACGATCGACGCGACGATCCGCAGGGAGAATGCGGGCGGCCTCACCTATTACGGGCGCATTGGCTTCGCGGACTACCGCGCGACACCGGAGGCGATCAGCAAGCGCTACGATCTGCAAGGCGGCGCCTAGCGCAGGCTGCCGCTGAAGTAGTCGCGGAACTCGACATAGGCGTTGCGGCGCAGCTCGTCTTCGAACTCCGTACGGGGCACGAAGGTGCGCTCGTTCCGAGGCCAATGGCCGCGGTAGTCGTCGGAGCCACCGAACACGGCGGTTTTTAAGCTTTCTGCAAGAATTCCGAACATGTTGTTGTCTCCTGGATCTTGTGACATCCATGTAATCGTCGTTTTCACGGGATTTCGCGAGTCAGGAAACTTTCAAAACTTGAAGCAAAACTAACATATGGATTGGCGCGACATTCCCTCCCTCTCGGCCCTGCGCGGGTTCGAGGCCGCGGCGCGGCTGAAGAGCCTCTCGGGCGCCGCACGCGAGCTGAACGTCACCCATGCGGCGGTGGCCCAGCATGTGCGCGCGCTCGAGGAACGGTTCGGCTGCGCGCTCCTGGTGCGCGACGGGCGCGGCATGAAGCCGACGCCCGAGGGCGCCGTGCTGGCGGCCGGGCTTTCGGAGGGGTTCGGGCAGATCGCCGCGGCGGTGCGCGACATGGCGCGCGACGAGGACCGGCCGCTCCGGATCGCGATGACACCCTCCTTTGCCGAAAACTGGCTGATGCCGGTGATCGGCCGGTTCTGGGTCGCGCATCCCGAGATCCGGCTGGAGCTGATCCCGGGCTATGCCCTTGTCGACCTGCGCGCCGAAGGGATCGACCTGGCGATCCGCTACGGGCGCGGCGGCTGGCCCGGGACCGACCCGAAGCCGCTCGTCTCGGCGGGGCACGTGGTGGTGGCGACGCCCGATCTGGTGGGGGGACGGCCGGTCGTCTGCCTCGACGATCTCCAGGACAAGCATTGGCTGATGGAAAAGCAGCGCCCCGAGGAGCAGCTCTGGGCGCGCGAGCAGGGGCTCGACCTCGCCACGGTGCGGCTCTTCGAATTCGACACCAACACGATGCTGTTGCAGGCGGTCCGCGAAGGCGCCGGCGTCTCGATCGTGCCCGAGGCCATCGTCGCGCGCGACCTCGCGCGGGGAAGGCTGGTGGCGCTCTGCCGGGCCGAGGAGACCGGGCTCGCCTATCACCTGGTACTGCGACCCGGCCCGGTTCCGAAGTCCCTCCGCATCTTCATGCGCTGGCTCCGCGCCGTTGCCGCCGAAGGGCAGGTCGCGCACAGACCTTAGTGGCAGGCGCGGGCGTTTGACCGCATCCCGGCCGCAACCTATCGTGACCTACGCGCTGTTCGGAGGATCAGGATGGACCGTTCGCTTCAGGAGATTGGCGAGGATCGCTCGCTCCTCTTGGTCGATGACGACGAATCGTTCGTGAAACGCCTCGCGCGCGCCATGGAAAAACGCGGCTTCGCGGTCGAAACGGCGGAATCGGTGACCGCCGGCCGCGCCATGGCCACCGCGCGCCCGCCGGCCTACGCGGTGATCGACCTCAGGCTCGAGGACGGCAACGGGCTCGACGTGGTGGAGACGATCCGCGAGCGGCGGCCCGACAGCCGCATCGTCGTGCTCACCGGCTACGGCGCCATCGCCACCGCCGTTGCCGCGGTGAAGATCGGCGCGACCGACTATCTCTCGAAACCCGCGGACGCCAACGACGTGACGGCGGCGCTCCTCGCCACCGGGGCGGAACTGCCGCCGCCGCCGGAAAACCCGATGTCGGCCGACCGGGTGCGCTGGGAACATATCCAGCGGGTCTACGAGCTCTGCGACCGCAACGTCTCGGAGACCGCGCGGCGGCTCAACATGCACCGCCGCACGCTCCAGCGGATCCTCGCGAAGCGCAGCCCGAAATAGTCAGGTCTCTTCGAGGAAGCAGGCCACCCGGTCGGCCATATCCTCGGCCGTCACCTCGCGGGTGAAGAAATCGGCGAAGCCGGTCTCCGGCAGCACCAGGTAGGTGAAGGCGGAGTGGTCGACGGCATAGAACTCGTCGCCCTCGTCGTCATGCGCCCGGTAATAGACCTTGTACGCATCCGCCACCGTCTTGATCTGTTCCGGGCTTCCGGTCAGGCCGAGCATCCTGTCGTCGATATTGGCGGTGTAGTCGTCCATCACCTCGGGCGTGTCGCGCTTCGGATCGACGGAGATGAAGACCGGCGTCACGTCATAGCCGCGCTTGGCGAGAATCTCGGTGGCGTCAGCGTTGCGCACGGAATCGAGCGGACAGACGTCCGGGCAGAACGTGTAGCCGAAATAGAGCAGCGTCGGGCCCGCGATGACCTCCTTGTCGGTCACCGTTTCGCCGGTCTCCGAGACCAGCGTGAACGGCCCGCCGATATTGCCCGCAACCGCGCCGCCGCGGCACTTGGCGAACGGATCGTCGCTGTCGCCGCGCCCGGCGATGAACATCGCGCCGATCCCCAGCGCCGCCACCGCCACGGCCCCGATTGCGTAATTTGCGACCTTCATTCCCGTCCTCCGCCCGATTGATCCCGCGGCCACCGGCACACTAGACTGCCCTCGCCGCTTTCTTTCGAGGTAAGGCACCGGATGGCCAATCCAAGCCCGGGTCTCTTCAATCGTGCGCACCGCGTCAACTGGGTGCGGCTCAGAACGTTGATCGTCCTGCGCTGGATCGCCATCGTCGGCCAGCTCGCGGCGATCACCGTGGCGCAGCGGCTGTTCGAGCTGGAGCTCGAGCTGGGCCTCGCCTTCCTCGCCATCGGCGCCTCGATCACGGTGAACCTGATCGCGATCTTCGTCTATCCCGAGAACAAGCGCCTGTCCGAGGCCGAGGTCGCGCTGCACCTGAGCTTCGACATCGCGCAGCTCGCGGTCCTGCTCTACCTCACCGGCGGGCTGAACAACCCGTTCGCGCTCCTGATCCTGATCCCGGTCACCGTCTCGGCCACCGCGCTGAAGATGCGCACCACCGTGGCGGTGGGTGCCCTGGCCATCGTGATGATCTCCTTCGTGGCCGACGTGCATATTCCGCTGCGGACCGGGGCCGGCCGGGTGATGGAGCTGCCGGTGGATTTCGTGGCGGGCTTCTGGGTGGCGATCGTGCTCGGCGTGGTGTTCCTCGCCGCCTTCGCGCAGCGGGTGACCTCGGAGGTCTACGCCATGTCGGACGCGCTCACCGCGACTCAGATGGCGCTCGCCCGGGAGCAGAAGCTCACCGATCTCGGCGGCGTGGTGGCGGCGGCGGCGCATGAGCTCGGCACGCCGCTCGCGACGATCAAGCTGGTGAGCTCGGAGCTGATCGAAGAGCTGGAGGACCGGCCCGATCTCCGCGACGATGCTGGGCTGATCCGCGAACAGGCCGACCGCTGCCGCGACATCCTGCGCTCGATGGGCCGGGCCGGGAAGGACGACCTGCACCTGAAGCGGGCGTTGATCTCGGCGGTCGTGCGCGAGGCGGCGGAGCCGCATTCGGGCCGCGGCATCAACGTCAACTACGACATCGCCCCGGAGGACGATGCCGACCCGCGCCAGCCGGTGATCGAGCGCCGCCCCGAGATCATCCACGGGCTTCGGAACCTGGTCCAGAACGCGGTGGACTTCGCGCGCGAGGACGTCTGGGTCGACATCCGCTGGGACACGCGGCGGATCGCGGTCCGGATCATCGACGACGGGCCGGGCTTCCCGACCCATGTCCTGGGCCGGATCGGCGACCCTTTCGTGCGGTCGCGGCGCGAACGCCTGCCCGACGTGCCCCGGCCGGAATACGAGGGGATGGGGCTCGGGCTGTTCATCGCCAAGACGCTCCTGGAACGCTCCGGCGCCGAGCTCTCCTTCGCGAACGGGCGCGATCCGTTCATCGACCCGGAGACCGTGCTCGAACGGGGCGGCGCGGTTGTGGACGTGTCCTGGCCGGCGGCGGCGATCACCATCGCAACCGAGGAGGCCATCGGTCTTGGCGAAAATCGCCCGATCGAGGCGTAAACCGCCGCGGCCGGGAAATTCGTTAATCCGACATTAACCAAGATTGACGGATGCTGGGTCGGTCCGAAGCCTGCCAGCGAGGCGCGATTGCCCGATTCCCTACCGCTCGTCTCTGTGCTCGCCACCGCGCTCAGTGCCGCCGCCGCGGTGGCAATGACATTCGTCGCGCTGCGCCTCCTGGGCCGCGGCAGGACGCCGCCGCCAAGCGACAACCGCACCGCCTTCCTGTTCGAAGGCGACGACCTGGTCGACGCCTCGCCCGCCGCGGAACAGATCCTGGCCGAAGCGCCGCCGGGAGACAGCGACCTCGCGCGCGTGCTGGTCGCGATCGGCCCGCGCTTTCCGCGCTTCGCCCCGGACCTCCGCAAGATCGACGAGACCGGCACCATCACGATGCGCTCCGCCGACAGCACCGGCAAGATCACTGCCGAGAAGATCGACGGGCGGCTGCGGCTCACCCTCACCGACCTGTCCTCGGGCCCCGACCAGATCACCCTCGACACCGGCACGTTCCGGGCGATCCTGCGCGACGTGGACGCCTTGCGCTCGATCTCCTCGCGCATTCCCTTCCCGGTCTGGCGCCAGAAGCCCGACGGCGAGATCACCTGGGCGAACCGCGCCTTCCTCGAACTCGGTCGTCTCGCCAAGGGCGCCAAGGCATCGCAACCCTGGCCGCCCGAACCGGTCTTCTCCCCCGAGAGCCTCGACGAGCTGTCCCGCGGCGTCGGGTCCCGCCGGCTCACGGTCCGGACCAAGGGCTCGGACAGCGAAAGCTGGTACGAATGCCGCTCGACCGAGATCGACGACGAGATCCTGTTCTCGGCGGTGAACATCGACGCGACGGTGGATGCCGAGACGCAGCTGCGCGAATTCATGCAGACCCTCACCAAGACCTTCTCGCATCTCACCACCGGCCTCGCCGTGTTCGACCGGCACCGGCGGCTGGCGCTCTTCAACCCCGCACTCACGGACCTGACCGGGCTGCCGGTGGATTTCCTCGCCGCGCGGCCCACCCTCTACTCGGTGCTCGACCGGCTGCGCGAACGGCGGATGATCCCCGAGCCCAAGGACTACGGCAGCTGGCGCCGACAGATCGCCAAGCTCGAAGCGGCTGCCACCGACGGTACCTATTCCGAGACCTGGTCGCTGCCCGAGAACCGCACCTATCGCGTCACCGGCCGGCCGCATCCCGGCGGCGCGGTGGCGTTCCTGTTCGAGGATATCAGCGCCGAGATGTCGCTCACCCGCCGGTTCCGCACCGAGCTGGAGCTGGGCCAGGCGGTGGTCGACGCGCTCGACGACGCCATCGTCGTGTTCTCGCCCGAGGGCGCGGTGTCGATGGTGAACCGCGCCTACCAGGAGCTCTGGGAAGCGGATATCGCCGACACCGTGACGCTGCCCACGGTCACCGAGCTTTCGCGGCAGTGGATGGCCCGCTCCGAGGCGACGCCGGTCTGGGGCGACCTTCGCGATTTCGTGCTGCATTCCTCGGATCGCACCTCCTGGAGCGACGAGGTGCTGATGAAGAACGGCGATCGGATTTCCTGCCACGTGGTGCCGCTGATCGGCCGGGCGACGCTGGTCCGCTTCACCCCGGTCTCCGAAGCGCCGCTCACCGCGTCGGGGCTGAAGGCCACCGGCTGACTTGCGGCGGGGCGCCGAGCCCGTAAAGTCCGCGCATGTCCGACGACCCGTTCTCGCTCCTCCTCGCGACGCCCGACGCGACCGACGCGCTGGCCCGCCATGTCGCCCCCGGACTCCGCGCCGGCGACACGCTCCTGCTCGAGGGCCCGATCGGTGCCGGCAAGACGCATTTCGCGCGCGCCATCATCAAGGCGCGGCTCGCCGCGCTCGGCCGCGCCGAGGACGTGCCCTCGCCGACCTTCACGCTGGTCCAGACCTACGACGCGGGCCCCGTCGAGATCTGGCACGCGGATCTCTACCGCCTGACGCATCCCGACGAGGCGCTGGAACTCGGTCTCGAAGACGCGTTCGGCAGCGCGATCTGCCTCGTCGAATGGCCCGACCGGCTCGGTGCGCTGCCAGAAGGCGCGATGACCCTGGCTTTCGTGCCCGAAGGCCCCGGCGATTCCCGCCGCCTGACGATCCGCACCGGCCGCGCCCGCTGGCAGGCGCTCACGGAAACCGCCCGTGCCCTGTAGCGCCGCCGCCATCGACGGTTTTCTCGCCGGCACCGACTGGGCCGGCGCCGCCCGCGCGCCCTTGGCCGGCGACGCCTCGCACCGGCGCTACGAGCGGCTGTCCATGGGCGGCGCCAGCGCCGTCCTGATGATCGCGCCTCCGGAGACGGGCGAGGATCAGGAGCCCTTCCTCAGGATCGCGCGCCACCTCGCCGGTCTCGGTTTCAGCGCGCCGGCGATCCTCGCCGACGACACGGCCCGGGGCCTTCTCCTACTAGAGGACCTGGGCAACGACCTCTTCGCACGTCTCGCCACCGCCGATCCGGCACAGGAGGCGCCGCTCTACGCCGCCGCGGTCGATTTCCTCGCCGCGCTCCACCGCACCGAGCCGCCCGAGGGCCTCGCCGCCATGACCCCGCGCGGGCTCGCCGAGGCGACCGACCTCGCCGGGATCTGGTACGCGGGCCTCGGCAAGGGCACCGCCGATCCCGACACCACCCAGCGCCTCGAAGACGCGCTCGCGGACCTCCCGGGCCTCGCTTCGACCCTCGTCCTGCGCGACTTTCATGCCGAGAATCTCTTGTGGCTCCCCACCCGCGCAGGCCCCGCCCGGGTCGGCCTCCTCGATTTCCAGGACGCGCTTCTCGGCCACTCGGCCTATGATCTGGTCTCGCTCCTCGCCGACGCCCGCCGCGATCTCTCGCCCGGCCTCGCCGAAACCATGACCCACCGCTATCTCGACCTGACCGGCACCGACGCCGCCCCCTTCACCCGCGCCGCCGCGCTCCTCACCCTGCAGCGCAACCTCCGGATCCTCGGCATCTTCGCCCGGCTCTCGCTCCGGGACGGCAAACCCGGCTACCTCGCCCATGTCCCCCGCGTCTGGCGCCACCTCACCCGCGCGCTGGAAACGCCCGGCCTCGAACCGCTCGCCGCCCGCATCCGCACCACCATGCCGGAGCCCGGCCCAACCCATCTCGCGAGACTGCGATGACCCCCGGTGCCGTGATGATCTTCGCCGCCGGCTTCGGCACCCGCATGGGCGCGCTCACCCGGGAGCGGCCGAAACCGCTGATCGAGGTGAGCGGCGTGACGCTGCTCGACCGGATGCTGGCGCTGGCCGACGACATTCCCCGGAAGGTCGTGAACACCCATTATCTCGGCGACCGGATCGCCGCCCATCTCGCCGGGCGTGATGTGACGATCTCCGACGAGCCGGGCGAGATCCTCGACACCGGCGGCGGCCTCAAGGCGGCGCTGCCGATCCTGGGGACCGACCCCGTCTTCACCGCCAATTCCGACGCCATCTTCGCCGGGCCGAACCCGTTCGACCTCCTCGCCGACGCCTGGAACCCCGACCGGATGGAGGCGCTCCTCCTCTCCGTCCCGCTCGCCCGCGCAGTGGGCCGCAAGGGCGGCGGCGATTTCACTCTCGCACCGGACGGACTGCTCCACCGCGGCGGCGACGCGGTCTTTACCGGCCTCCAGATCCTCGCCACCGAGCGTATCGCCGACTGGCCCGAAAGCGTCTTCTCGCTGAACCGGGTCTGGGACGCGGCCGCCGCCGAGGGGCGGCTCTTCGGCCTCTCCTATCCCGGGAGCTGGTGCGACGTGGGCCATCCCGAGGGCATCGCGCTCGCCGAACACGTGCTGGCCGATGTTTGAACCGCTGGATACCCCGCGCCTCTTCGCGCTCCCGCCCGGCGCCGATTTTCCCGCGCTGCTGGTCGAGGGCCTGCGCACACGCCTCACCGGCGCCCCGCCCGACAGGCTCGCCCGCACCACGATCTACGTGAACACCGAGCGGATGCGCCGCCGGATCGTCGAGCTCTTCGACCAGGGCCCCCCGGGCTTCCTCCCGCGCCTCCGCATGGTCACCGAGATCGGCCGCGACCCGACACTCGCCGACCTGCCGCTCCCGGTTTCGCCGCTCCGCCGCCGCCTCGAACTCGCGCAACTCGTAGCCCGCCTCATCGAAGCCGATCCCGGCCTCGCCCCCCGTGCGGCGCTGTTCGACCTCGCCGACAGCCTCGCCGCGCTGATGGACGAGATGCAGGGCGAGGGTGTGCCCCTGTCGGCGATCGAGGCGCTCGATACCGGCACCGCCTCCGCCCATTGGGAACGGAGCCGGTCCTTCCTCGCGCTGGTCGGCCGCTATCTCGCCGCCGGCGGCACCGAGGCGCCCGATCCGGAGGCACGGCAGCGCATGGCGGTGGAACGGCTCGCGGCACGCTGGCGCGCAGACCCGCCCGCCGACCCGGTGATCGTCGCCGGCTCCACCGGCTCGCGCGGCGCGACGCTCCTCCTCATGGAGGCCGTCGCGCGTCTGCCGCAGGGCGCGGTGATCCTGCCCGGTTTCGACACCGACCTCCCCGGGGCGATCTGGGCTGAACTCGCCGAGGAGGACCATCCGCAATACCGCTTCCTCCGCCTCATGGGCCAGCTCGGCCTCGGCCCGGGCGAGATACGCACCTGGTCCGACCTTCCGGCCCCCGCGCCGGCGCGCAACCGCCTCGTCTCGCTCGCGCTCCGCCCCGCGCCGGTCACCGACGGCTGGCGCCGCGACGGTCCGGCGCTGGGCGACATGGGGGAGGCGACCCGCGCCATGACGTTCGTCGAGGCGCCCGATCCACGCGCCGAGGCCCGCGCCATCGCCTGGGTGCTGCGGCAAGCGGCCGAGGCCGGACGGTGCGCCGCGCTCGTCACGCCCGACCGGATGCTGACCCGCCGCGTCGCCGCGCTCCTCGACCGCTGGGACATCGCGCCCGACGACAGCGCCGGCCGGCCCTTCGCACTCTCGCCCCCCGGTCGGCTCCTCCGGCAGGCGGCGGCCCTCCTCGCCGGACGCTGCGCGCTGCACGAAGCGCTGGCGCTCCTGAAACACCCGCTCACCCATGCCGGCACCGGGCGCGGGCCGCATCTGCGCCATGCCCGCGAGTTCGAACTCTGGCTCCGCGACAAGGCGCTGCCCTGGATCGGTGCCGACACGCTCGCGCGCTGGGCCCGCGACAAACCGGAGCGCGCTGCCTGGGCCGAATGGTTCGGCGGCATCCTCGCGGGCGCCGAACTTGTCGGGACACAGCGCCTCGAAGAGCTCGCGACGCGTCATCTCGAGCTCGCGCGCCGCCTCGTCGCGGGTGCGGGATCGGAAGACGACGGCCCGCTCTGGGACAGGCCGGCGGGCCGGAAGGCCGCCGAGATCGTCGTCTCGCTCCGCCGCGAGGCGGGCCATGGCGGCACGATGAGCGCGGCCGACTATGTGACCCTGTTTCAGGGGATCATCGCCCGAGAGGAGGTACGCGACCGCGACGAGCCGAGGCCAGACATCATGATCTGGGGCACCATGGAGGCCCGCGTTCAGGGCGCCGAACTGGTCGTGCTCGGCGGGCTCAACGACGGCACCTGGCCCGGCCTCCCGGCGCCCGATCCCTGGCTGAACCGGCGGATGCGGGCCGAGGCCGGGCTCCTTCTCCCCGAACGCCGGATCGGCCTCGCCGCCCACGATTTCCAGCAGGCCATCGCCGCGCCTGAGGTTGTGCTCACCCGCACCATCCGCGACGAAAGCGCCCTGCCGGTACCGTCGCGCTGGCTGAACCGGCTGACGAACCTGCTCGCCGGGCTCACCGCGACCGGCGGCCCCGAGGCGCTCGCCGCGATGCGGGCCCGTGGCCAGGCGCTCCTCGCCGAAGCCGACGCGCTCGACCGTCCGGCGGCTGATCTCGCCCCGGAGCCGCGCCCCTCGCCGCGCCCGCCGGTCACCGCCAGGCCGCGACGGCTCTCCTTCACCCAGGTCGAAACCCTGTGCCGGGACCCCTACGAGATCTACGCCCGCCACATCCTCGGCCTCCGCGCCGTGAGGCCGCTCCGCCCGGAGCCCGACGCGCTCCTGCGCGGCATCGTCACCCATGCCATCTTCGCCCGTTTCGTGTCCGACTGGCGCGACGGTGTCGCCGACCCGCGCGCGCACCTCCTCGCCATCGCCGGCGAGGAGATTGCCAAACACGTCGCCTGGCCGATGGCCGCACGTCTCTGGCTCGCAAGGATCGAACGGATTGCCGACCGCTTCCTCGCGGAGGAAACCAAGTGGCGCGAAAGCGCGGAACTGGTGCGCGCCGAGGTGGACGGCCGGCTCACCTTCGACCGGATCGGCTTCACGCTCGCCGGCCGGGCCGACCGGATCGACCGGCTGCGCGATGGCAGCCTCGCGGTGCTCGACTACAAGACCGGCTCGGTCCCCAGCGGCAAGGAAATCCGCGCGTTCCGGGTCCAGCTCCTCCTCGAAGCGCTGATCGCTGAGGAGGGCGGTTTCGACGGCATCGCCCCGGCGCCGGTCGACCAGGTCGTCCATATCGGCCTCGGCAGCAACCCGAAGCGCAGCCCCCAGCCTCTCGCGGGCGATTTCGCCACCCCGGTAACCCGCCGCCGCTTCGAGAGCCTGATCGCCTCCTATGCAAGCCGCGCCAAGGGCTACACCGCGCGGCGTACCGCCCAGAACACAGGCTTCGAAGGCGACTACGACCACCTGTCGCGCTACGGCGAATGGGACGAAACGGCGGAGCCGGTCGCGGGGGACGTGGGATGACCGACGCCGCCAGCCAGCGGCAGATCGACGCCGCCGACCCGCAAGCCTCGACCTGGCTCTCGGCCAATGCCGGCTCCGGCAAGACGCGGGTCCTGACCGACCGGGTGGCGCGGCTCCTCCTCGACGGGGCGCCGCCGCAGAACATCCTCTGCCTGACCTATACCAAGGCCGCGGCGGGCGAGATGCAGAACCGGCTCTTCAGGACGCTGGGCGCCTGGGCGATGATGCCCGACCCGGACCTTGCCGACACGCTCGTCCGGATCGGCGCCGGAACCGCGCTGCCGCTCGAGAACGCGCGCACGCTCTTTGCCCGCGCCATCGAGACACCGGGCGGGCTGAAGATCCAGACGATCCATTCCTTCTGCGCCGCGTTGCTCCGGCAGTTCCCGCTCGAAGCCGGCGTCTCGCCCGGCTTCACCGAGATGGACGAAAGCGCCCAGCGCCATCTCCTCGCCGACCTCCTCGAAACGCTGGCCGAGGCGGACCCGGACGGAGCGGTCTCGGGCCTCGCCCGCTACCATTCCGGCGCCGATCTCCCGAAGTTCACCACCGAGATCGTCTCCCGCCGCTCCGCCTTCGCCACTCCGCCCGACCGCGCTGCCCTGCTCCGCGCCCACGGCGCGCCGGAGAACCTGACCCCGGCGGATCTGATTGCGGATCTGGCACTCGATCCTGACCTCTTGGGCAGTCTGTTGAGCGCTCTGAAGTCGGATGAAGTCAATTTTTCCGCCTTCGACCGCCTCGCGCAGATCGACCCGAACAACGTTCGTCTCTCGGATCTCGAAGCGCTCGAACATCACATGCTCACGAAGCAGGACGCGAAATCTCCATTCAGTCCGAAGAAGAACAGGTTTCCGAAGAAAGAAGTGAAACTGTTGCTTTCCCCTCAAGAGCGGAAGGATCTTCACGCCTTGATGGACCGGCTCGCCGGCCTCCGCCCGCTCCGCCTCGCGCTCGCCGCCACCGACCGTACACTCGCGCTTCATCGCTTCGCCGCCCGGCTCCTCCCCGCCTACGAGACGGAAAAGGCAAGGCGCGGCTGGCTCGATTTCGACGACCTGATCGCTCGCGCCGCGACACTCCTTTCGGACAGCGCGGCGGCGGACTGGGTGCGGTTCCGGCTCGACGGGCGGATCGACCACATCCTCGTGGACGAAAGCCAGGACACCAGCCTGTCGCAATGGCGGGTGATCCAACGGCTCTCCGAGGAGTTCGGCACCGGCGAGGGGGCGGAGGGCCGGACGCTCTTCGTCGTCGGCGACAAGAAACAGTCGATCTATTCCTTCCAGGGCGCCGATCTCGACGTGTTCGAGGAAATGCGCGCACGATTTTCCGAGCAGCTCGGCGCCGCGGGCGGCATGCGCGAACGCGCGCTTCTCCATTCCTTCCGCTCCGCCCCGGCGATCCTCCGCGCGGTCGACGCGACCTTCTACACCGGCACCGGCCTCGGCGGCGCGCCCACCCATATCGCGTTTCACGAGGAACGCCCCGGCCGGGTGGATCTCTGGCCGCTGGTCGAACCCCAGGGCAAACGCGAGGAGCCGGTCTGGTACGATCCGGTCGATCTGGTCTCGCCCGACCATCCCGCGCGCATCCTTTCGGCGCGGATCGCCACCGAAATCTCCCGGATGATCGCCGACCCGACCATGCTGGTGGTCGAAAAGGGCGTCACGCGCCGGGCCCATGCCGGCGATGTCCTGATCCTCGTCAAGGGCCGCACCGGGCAGGGCGACCTGTTCCAGTCGCTGATCCGCGCGCTGAAATCCGAAGGCCTGCCGGTGGCCGGCGCCGACGTGATGCGGCTCGATGCCGAACTCGCGGTCAAGGACCTCCGCGCCCTTCTCGCCTTCCTCGCGTTGCCCGAGGACGACCTCTCGCTCGCCGCCATCCTGCGCTCGCCGCTCTTCGGCTGGAGCGAGGACCGGCTCTACCGCCTCGCCGCCGGGCGCGGCAGCCGCTACCTCTGGCGCCGGCTGGTAGACGAGGCGGCCGACCATCCCGACACCCACCCGATCCTCCGCGACCTGCGCGACCAGGCCGATTTCCTCCGCCCCTACGATCTCCTCGAGCGCGCCCTCGTCCGCCATTGCGGGCGGCGTCGTCTCCTCGCCCGGCTCGGCGCCGAATGCGAGGACGCGATCGACGAGATGCTCTCGCTCGCGCTGGCCTACGAACGCCAGGAAGTGCCCAGCCTCACCGGGTTCCTCGCCTGGCTCGACGGCGAGGCGGTCGAGGTGAAACGCCCGCTCGACCAGTCGGGCCGCGCCGTCCGGGTGATGACGGTGCATGGCGCGAAGGGGCTCGAGGCGCCGGTGGTGTTCCTGCCCGACACGATGCGGCCTCCGGACAACAAGCCGAAGAATATCGTACTCGACCCCGACGGCGGCGCGCATTGGCTGCCCGCGAAACTCGAACGGCCAGCGCTGCTCACAGCGGCGCGGGAGGAAATCGCGCGGCGCGATGCACTGGAACGGCAGCGGCTCCTCTACGTCGCGATGACCCGGGCCGAGACCCGGCTGATCGTCTGCGGCATCGGCGATGGCGAAAAGAGCGACGGCACCTGGTACGGCGATGTCCGCGCCGGGCTCGAGGCGGCCGGCGCGACGCCCTGCGCGATGCCGACCGGCGAGGGCGGGCTCCGGCTGGAAAACGGCGACTGGACAGCGGAGATCCGGGATGCCTCCACGACTCGGGAGGAGCCGGAAGCAGACCTGCCCGCTTGGGCCGAGGCGAAGGCCCCGCTGCCGCCCGCCCGCTCGAAACCCATCCCGCCCTCCGATCTCCCTGGCGCCAAGGCGCTGGGCGGCGAGGGCCGCTCGGAGGAGGAGGCCAAGCGCCATGGCCGCCGGATCCACCTCCTCCTCGAACATCTCGCGCCGCTCCCGCCCGAGCGCCACCCGGAAACCGCCGTGGCCCTGCTCGCCGCCGGCGAGGACGCGGCACCCGAGGACGAAGCCCGCGCCCTCGCCGAAGGGGTCACCGCACTTCTCGCGAGACCGGACCTCACGGAAATCTTCGCCCCCGACGCCCTTGCCGAGGTCCCCGTCACCGCCGCGCTCCCCGAACTCGGCGGCGCCCGCATGCGCGGGGTCATCGACCGCCTGCTGATCGGCCCGGAACGCGTGCTGATCGTCGATTTCAAGACCAATGCCGTGGTCCCCGTCACCCCGGCCGAAACGCCGGACGGGATCCTCCGCCAGATGGCCGCCTATCGCGCCGCGCTCACCCAGATCTACCCGCACCACCGCATCGACACCGCCATTCTCTGGACCGCCACCGGTCGGCTCATGGTGTTGCCCCACGAGATCGTGATGGCGAGCCTCGCCACGCCCGCCACATCTTGACGCCCCGGCGTGCGCTCCCTACCTTCCTCCCCCGACACCCGAATTTATGGAGAGCTGCCATGGCGACTCACGCCGTCACCGACGACACGTTCGACGCCGAGGTCCGCCAGTCGGATCTGCCGGTCGTCGTGGATTTCTGGGCCGAATGGTGCGGCCCCTGCAAACAGATCGGCCCCGCGCTGGAAGAACTGAGCGAAGAGCTCGACGGCAAGGTCAAGATCGTGAAGGTCAATGTCGACGAGAACCCGGGCTCGCCCTCGCAGCTCGGCGTCCGCGGCATCCCCGCGCTGTTCCT
>JBNKWI010000001.1:132501-132780 GCA_050299695.1 Paracoccaceae bacterium | reverse complement strand
TCCCACCTCTTGGCGCACCAGTACGAAGGCCTTATTGAAAGGTCTCAGCTGCGCGGTAAGAGACGCAGCAAGGGCGGAAAAGGGACAGCCAGACGATGAACATCATACTTCTCGGGCCGCCGGGCGCCGGCAAGGGCACCCAGGCCCGCATTCTGATGGAGACGCGGGGCATGACCCAGCTCTCGACCGGAGACATGCTGCGCGAGGCGCGGACCTCCGGCACCGAGATGGGCAGACGGGTCGCGGCGGTGATGGATGCGGGCAATCTCGTCACCGACG
>JBNKWI010000001.1:0-132491 GCA_050299695.1 Paracoccaceae bacterium | reverse complement strand
GCACGCTGGCCCAGGCCGATGCGCTGGGCGCGCTTCTCGACAAGCTCGGGCTGCCGCTCGACGCGGTGATCGAGATGCAGGTCGACGACGAGGCGCTGATCCAGCGGATCACCGCGCGCTCCACCTGCGGCTCCTGCGGCGAGGTCTATAACGACATCACCAAGCCGATCCCGGCCGACGGCATCTGCCCGAATTGCGGTGGCACCGAGTTCAAGCGCCGTGCCGACGACAACGAGGACAGCCTGAAGACCCGGCTTCTCGCCTATTACAAGCAGACCTCGCCGCTGATCGGCTACTACTATGCCAAGGGCAAGCTCTCGTCGGTGGACGGGCTGAAGGACATGCACGCGGTCGCCGTGGCGGTCGAGAAGGTGCTGGACGCCTGACGCCGGGCCGTTCTGCCGTGACGATCTATTTCTACGGCCAGACCGATCCCTATTCCGAGTTCTCGAACTTCGCGCCGTTCGGCGTGGAGATGGACGGCGTCTGGTGGTCCACCGTCGAGCACTACTTCCAGGCGCAGAAGTTCCGCGATGCCGCGTATCGCGAAAAGATCCGCAAGTCGAACCGGCCGAAGGACGCCAAGGCGCTGGGAATGACCCGCAAGGTCCCGCTGCGCGAGGATTGGGAGCGGATCAAGGAAGGCATCATGGAAGCCGCGGTGTCGAAGAAGTTCGCCACCCATGACGGCCCGCGCCGGCTCCTCCTGGCGACCGGCGACGAAGAGATCATCGAGAACGCGCCGATGGACTATTTCTGGGGCTGTGGTGCCGATGGCTCCGGCGAGAACAGGCTGGGGAAGATCCTCATGCGGGTCCGGTCGGATCTGCGGTGCAGCCTCTGAGCGCCTCTCCGGGCGCGGTTCCCCGGCGCCAGCGAAAATATTACGACAGCCCCCTTTCGCGCGTCCCGACCCCTAGGTTCAGGGCACAACACGAGGGGAGTTTTCCAGATGCGTAACATTGTCGCCGTCACCGCCGCCGCCGCCTTCGCCCTGTCCGCCTGTGCGCGGACGGACGTGACGCCGGTCTCGCAATCGGCCTTCATCATCAACACCGCCGCGGCGCCCGTCTGCGGCTACAGCGGCGCGATCCGCGTCGCGAGCAGGATGGCCGCGGTCGAGGTGCTCCGCCGGGGGCAGACGCACTACATCCTGACCGGCGCCCAGTCGCAGAACAACATCACCGCGACGCCGGGTGTGGTGTACGGGGCGACCACCTACACGAACCCCTATTCGAACATGTCGACCACCACCTTCAACCAGACCGGCCCGATCATCATGGGCACCCATGACCGCGAGCTGATGGTGCAGGTCATCGGCCCGGACGACCCGCGCTTCCCCGAGGCGCTGGACGCGCGGACCGTGCTCGGCCCGGACTGGCAGAAGATCGTCAAGAAGGGCATCCGGACCTGTTGACGGGGGTGCCTCTACCACGGCGGTGCAACAGCCCCGCCCGGAACAGGGCCCGGAGCTTGCCGCCGGGCGAGCGCCTGCCAGTGTCACGCCGGAGGCGTGCCTCCGGCACGACCGGGCTGGCGGCGCAACGCCGGTTCGGTTCCCCCCGCCCGAATGGCGCCGGAGGCGCCGGGCGAGCGCCTGCCCGCCCGGACGGGCTGGCGCTCTGGTGACGTTTGCGCGGACCTTCGAGGTCGGAGGCAGGTGGCACCATAAAGCGCGCCGATCAGCCGTCGCGGCGCCAGCCCACGGGCAGGCGCGCGCCCGGCTCCGCGCTTCGGAAGATGATTTCAGCAGGTCACGCGCGCTCTCACCGGAACGCATCCTGATCGAAAGCCTTCAGAGCTTCGGCCCCTTGCGGCCGCGCGGCTTTCCCAGCTTGCCGACCAGCCGTTCAAGCTGTGCCGCCAGGACCAGCAGTTCGGAGACGGAATCGGGATCCTCCTCCGGCGCGATGTCATAGGCGATACGCTCGATCCTGCGGACCAGGAGCATGAGTTCACGGATGTGTTCTGAAGGCGTGCCCGGTTCCGGCACGCCGTTATTGTCGGTCGAAATTGCGCTGTCCCCCAGATGCGCACCCGCTCCGGATGCGCTGGTCCGTTTGGTCTATCGTATCGCGCTGCATCCGGCAAGCTGAAACTAGTACCAACTAGCACCTGCACAACCCAAGACTGCATCAGTTCTTGGGATTGGTGGCCATACCGTGGTATAGGCGCACCGGTTTGGACCGGCGAAATTGAAGACAGTGATATGGATGACGAAGGCAACAATGCGCGCGTGGTGATCAGCGCAAAGGTCTCCCGGGCTTCGGCTGACGGTTGGAAGACCTTTTGCCGCGAGAATGGCGTGTCGATGGCGGCGGTGCTCGAAGTCACGGGGCGGATGCTGGGCGCCGATCATGCGCCGACACATGAGGTCCGGGTGCGGATGGTCGACGAGGCCCGCGCGGTGGATATCGCGCGGCGGTCGCGCAAGCCGGAATAGGCGCCGCGCGGCGCCGGTGCCGGGGAGGAAAAATAATCCTTGACACGGGGTTGACCCTACGGGCGCCACCCCGTAAGTCACCGCATCTCTGCAGGAGAATCGATGACTCGCGCGGGTCGCCCCCGCCCGTCGATCCATGAAACCGGAACGAGCCCGTGGCATTCCTCGCCTCGGGCTTCCGTTGTGAAAAAAGGGCCTGGAATCACGGGCTCGCAACGAAAGGAAGATAGTCTTGGCACGTATCGCCGGGGTGAACATCCCCACCGCCAAGCGCGTCCCCATCGCGCTCACCTACATCACCGGAATCGGCCCGTCCTCCGCGAAGGCGATCTGCGACGCGGTGAATATCGAGCATGCCCGCCGCGTGAACGAACTTTCGGACGCCGAAGTCCTCGCGATCCGCGAGCATATCGATGCCAACTACACCGTCGAGGGCGACCTGCGCCGCGACGTGCAGATGAACATCAAGCGCCTGATGGATCTCGGCTGCTACCGCGGCCTCCGTCACCGCCGGAACCTCCCCGTGCGCGGCCAGCGCACCCACACCAACGCACGGACTCGCAAAGGTCCTGCGAAGCCGATCGCCGGCAAGAAGAAGTAAGGGAGAGGCAAGATGGCTCGCGATACCCGTGCCCGTGGCGGCAAGAAGAAGGTCTCGAAGAACATCGCCGCCGGTGTGGCGCATGTGAATTCGTCGTTCAACAACACCAAGATCCTGATCTCGGACGTGCAGGGCAACGCGATTGCCTGGTCGTCGGCGGGGACCATGGGCTTCAAGGGCTCGCGCAAGTCGACGCCCTACGCCGCCCAGATGGCCGCCGAGGATGCCGGCAAGAAGGCGCAGGAGCACGGTGTGCGGACGCTCGAGGTGGAAGTCCAGGGGCCGGGCTCCGGCCGCGAATCGGCGCTGCGCGCGCTGGCCGCCGTGGGCTTCAACATCACGTCGATCCGCGACGTGACGCCGATCGCCCATAACGGCTGCCGCCCGCCGAAACGCCGCCGCGTCTGACCCCAGGCCGGCCTGCCCGGGGCGTGCGTGGCAACGCCGCGCCCCGGCCGAAGGAATTTTCACCTCGGGAGTTCGCCCTCCCGGATCCAGTGGGCGGACGGGAATTGAGGAGACACGCATGATCCATAAGAACTGGCAGGAACTCATCAAGCCGACCCAGCTTGAAGTGAAGCCCGGCAACGACCCTGCCCGCCAGGCGACCATCGTCGCCGAGCCTCTCGAGCGTGGCTTCGGCCTGACGCTCGGCAACGCGCTGCGCCGCGTGCTGATGTCCTCGCTCCAGGGCGGCGCCATCACCTCGGTGCAGATCGACAACGTGCTGCACGAATTCTCGTCGGTCGCCGGTGTCCGCGAGGACGTGACCGACATCGTCCTCAACCTCAAGGGCGTCGCGATCCGCATGGAAGTCGAGGGCCCGAAGCGGCTGTCGATCTCGGCGAAGGGTCCGGCGGTGGTGACCGCGGGGCACATCTCGGAATCGGCCGGCATCGAGATCCTGAACAAGGATCACGTGATCTGCCACCTCGACGACGGCGCCGACCTGTTCATCGAACTGACGGTGAACACCGGCAAAGGCTATGTCTCGGCCGACAAGAACCGGCCCGAGGACGCGCCCATCGGCCTGATCCCGATCGACGCGATCTACTCGCCGGTCAAGAAGGTGAGCTACGAGGTGCAGCCGACCCGCGAGGGCCAGGTGCTCGACTACGACAAGCTCACCGTGAAGATCGAGACCGACGGCTCGCTCACGCCGGACGACGCGGTGGCCTATGCCGCGCGGATCCTGCAGGACCAGCTGTCGATCTTCGTGAACTTCGAGGAGCCGGAATCGGCCCGTGCCGAATCCGAGGATGACGGGCTCGAGTTCAACCCGCTCCTGCTCAAGAAGGTGGACGAGCTGGAACTTTCCGTCCGCTCGGCCAACTGCCTGAAGAACGACAACATCGTCTATATCGGCGACCTGATCCAGAAGACCGAGGCCGAGATGCTCCGCACCCCGAACTTCGGCCGCAAGTCGCTGAACGAGATCAAGGAAGTGCTCTCGGGCATGGGCCTGCATCTCGGCATGGATGTCGAGGAATGGCCGCCGGAGAACATCGAGGACCTCGCCAAGAAGTTCGAGGACTCGTTCTGATCGACCCCCGGGCCTTCGGGTCCGGGTTTCGCACACCCCGGGCAATCCCGCCCCAAGGAGAGCCCCGCGACACGCAGCGCGGGGCCGGACAAAGCAAAAGAGAAGGAAAGACATCATGCGTCACGGAAGCGGCTACCGCCGACTGAACCGCACCCACGAGCACCGCAAGGCGCTCTTCGCCAACATGGCCGGCTCGCTGATCGAGCATGAGCAGATCAAGACCACGCTGCCCAAGGCGAAGGACCTGAAGCGCGTCGTCGAGAAGCTGATCACGCTCGGCAAGCGCGGCGATCTCCACGCCCGCCGCCAGGCCGCCGCGCGGCTCAAGCAGGACGCCCATGTCGCGAAACTGTTCGAGGTGCTGGGCCCCCGCTACGCCGAGCGCCAGGGCGGCTATGTCCGCGTGCTGAAGGCCGGCTTCCGCTATGGCGACATGGCCCCGATGGCGATCATCGAACTGGTCGACCGCGACCCGGCCGCGAAAGGCGCGGCCGACAAGGCCCGGCTCGCGGCGGAGGCCGACGCGGACTGATCCAGGCCATCCGGCCGGACGTAGGACGGGGCAGCTTGCTGCCCCGTTTCCATTTTCAGACCAATGCGCGGCTTGCAAGAATCGAGTTGTGCCATGTGCTATACATTGCAATTTTGAGTTGACCTTCGCCCCCCGCAGATGGCAGGAATTTCCGCAAGTCAGTGAAGGTCGACCATGAAGACGTACTCGAACGACTCGACCGGTGTCGAACTCGGCTTCGCCCGGCTCCGGAGGCTTGCACCGGCGGGGTTCGCGCTGGGCCTGCATATCCGCTTCGCCTCCGCGCATATCATGGTGCAGACCTACGACATCGGCTGGATCGAGCGTTACACCTCGCGCGGCTACATGCTGTGCGACCCGCTGATCTCCTGGGGCTTCTCTACCACCGGCACGGTGCGCTGGAGCGGGCTCGGCTTCCCCGATCCCCATGACGTGCTCGGCCAGGCCGCCGAATTCGGCCTCAAGTTCGGGGTCGCGGTCTCGGTCGGCCCCACCTCCTCGCGCTCGATCGGCGGCTTCGCCCGCGCCGACCGGGAATTCACCGACGACGAGATCGACCGCATCCACGACACGGTGCGGTTGCTGCACCGGCATTCGACGCCGCCCGAACACCTGACGCCCGCGCAACGCCACGCCCTGCGCCTCGTGGGCGCGGGGTGCCGCTACGCCGAAGCGGCGGCGCTCCTCGGAATTTCCGAAAGCGCGCTGAAGGCCAGGCTCAAGGCGGCACGGGAACGCCTCTTCGCACGTACCACGGCCGAGGCGATCCAACGGGCACGGGAGTATTCCCTCCTCTGACAGGCGCGCCCCGGCCGGATTGGTTTTTCAACCCAACCGAGCTGGAGGCTTCAATGCAAACGACGACCCTGTCTTTCCGGAATTTCCACATCCATGGCGAGCTTTTCGCGGACATCCTCCGCGCCCGCCGGGAAACCTTCATCGTGCACCGGAAATGGGACCTTCCCGAGGTCGACGGGATGGAATTCGACCAGTACGACACGCCGCAATCCCGCTGGATCGCGGTGCACCATCTCGGCCGCGTGCTGGCCGGCATCCGCATGACGCCGACCATGGCGCGCTGCGGCATCTACAGCTACATGATCCGCGACGCACAGCGCGGTCTCCTCGACACCATTCCCTCCGACCTCCTCTACGAGGACGCGCCGGTCTCGACCCAGGTCTGGGAAGCGAGCCGGGTGTTCGTGGCGCAGGACGTGCCCTCGGAGCTTCGGATGGAGGTGCAGGCGCGGCTGATGGACCAGATGGTCAAGACCGCCCGCGACGAGGGCGCGAGCCGGGTGCTCGGTCTCTGCCCGCGGGTCTGGATGCGCTGGATGCGGCGACTCGGCTACGAGACCGAACATGCGGGCCCCTGCCTCGATATCGGCGGCGCGGCGAACCAGGCGATCCTGATGAACCTGCAGTCGAACCTGCACTGAGCTCTCGACCGCGCTGGGCGCAAAATTCTTGAAACAAGAATTTTGCACGGAGAATCCGAGAACTTCCGCCACGCCCGGTGGCCGGTCGCACTTCCCCAGGGCCGGCGGCGGCGATACTGTCCCGGCCATGGCGGACCTCTTCGATACCGCGCCCTCCGGCCCGCCCGGGCGGGAGGCGCCCCGGCCCCTGGCCGACCGGCTGCGCCCCGCGCGTCTCGCGGACGTAATGGGGCAGGGGCATATCCTCGGCCCCGAAGCGCCCCTGGGCGCCATGCTGAAGGCGGGCCGGCTCACCTCGATCGTGTTCTGGGGCCCGCCCGGCGTGGGCAAGACCACGATCGCCCGGCTCCTCGCCGACGCCACCGATCTCGCCTTCGTCCAGATCAGCGCGATCTTCACTGGCGTGCCCCAACTGCGGAATGTGTTCGAGGCCGCGAAGCTGCGCCGCCAGCAGGGCTGGGGCACGCTCCTTTTCGTCGACGAGATCCACCGCTTCAACAAAGCGCAGCAGGACGGCTTCCTGCCGCATATGGAAGACGGCACCATCGTGCTCGTCGGCGCCACCACCGAGAACCCCTCCTTCGAGCTGAACGCCGCGCTCCTGTCCCGCGCGCAGGTGCTCACCCTCCACCGGCTCGCGCCCGGGGATCTGGAGCGCCTGCTGCAGCGCGCCGAGAAGGAGCTCGGCCGCGCGCTGCCGCTCGACGGGCCGGCGCGCGAGGCGCTCGTCGAGATGGCCGATGGCGACGGCCGCGCGCTCCTCAACCTCGTCGAGCAGGTCGCCGGCTGGGACGTGGCCGGGAAACTCGACCGCGCGCAGCTCTCTTCCCGCCTCACCCGCCGCGCCGCGCAATACGACAAGTCGGGCGAGGCGCACTACAACCTGATCTCGGCCCTGCACAAATCGGTGCGCGGCTCCGACCCGGACGCCGCGCTCTACTGGTTCGCCCGGATGCTCGAGGGCGGCGAGGACCCGCGCTTCCTCGCCCGCCGCATCACAAGGATGTCGGTCGAGGATATCGGCCTCGCCGACCCGCAGGCGCAACGGCTCTGCCTCGACGCCTGGGAAACCTACGAACGGCTCGGCTCCCCGGAGGGAGAGCTGGCGCTGGCCGAGGCGGTGGCCTATCTCGCCCTCGCGCCGAAATCGAACGCGGTCTACGTGGCCTACAAGGCCGCCCGGGCCGCGGCGAAGGCGACCGGCTCCGAGCCGCCGCCCAAGCATATCCTGAACGCGCCGACGAAGCTGATGAAGGCCGAGGGCTACGGCGCGGGATACGCCTACGATCACGATTCCGAGGACGGGTTCTCGGGCCAGAACTACTTCCCCGACGGGATGAAGCGCGGCATCTACTATCTGCCGGTGGAACGCGGCTATGAACGCGAACTGAAAAAGCGGGTCGAGTATTTCGCGGGCCTGCGCGGCCGGCGGCAGGGCAAGGATTAGCGCCGGCACTGGACAGGGGCGTGGCGGCTTGACATGATGGGCTCAGGGTTCGGACGCACCGGCCCCCGCCATATCGCGCCGGTTTCGCCGACCGGCGCTTTTCTTTTGCGCGGAGCCCGACCATGTCCCTTCCCGATCTCGGCGCCGATTGCCGGCGCTGCGCGGGCCTCTGCTGCTTCGCGCAGGCCTTCGACCGATCCGAGCTTTTCGCCTATGACAAGCCGGCCGGGAGCAACTGCCGGCATCTCGGCGCCGACAACCGCTGCGCCATCCATGCGCGGCGGGCGGCGCAGGGAATGGCGGGCTGCATCGGCTATGATTGCCTCGGCGCGGGCCAGCGGGTGACGACCGAGCTGTTTCCCGGGGCCGAGTGGCGCGGTGCGCCGGAAATCGCGCGCGGATGGCCGACGCATTCCGCCAGCTACGCGAGGTCCATCAGCTGATCGAACTGCTGAGCGCCGCGCAGGAGCTCGACCTGTCCCCGGGGCAGCGCGCGGCCTGCGCGGGATATCTCGCGGAGCTCACGCCGGCGGACGGCTGGAGCGAGGCGCGCCTGCAGGACTTCGCGGCCGGGACCCTGCCGGGCGAGGTTGCCCGATTCCTGACGTCGCTGCGGCCCCGCATTGCCCGCCGGTCCGCCTCAGCTTGACATCGAGAGGGGTTCGCCACATCACGCGGCCATGTTTTCAACCTTTCTCCAGGTCGCCCTCGGCGGCGCGCTCGGTGCCTCGGCCCGCTACGGCGTGGGCGTGGGAATCGTGCGCATGCTCGGGCATCAGAGCTTCCCCCTGGGCGTGATCACGGTGAACATCGTCGGCTCCTTCCTGATGGGCGTCTTCGTCACCGTGGCCGCCAACAGGGGCCTGACCCATTGGGCGCCGTTCCTGATGACCGGCGTCCTCGGCGGCTTCACCACCTTCTCCTCCTTCTCGCTCGAGGCGATGACCCTCTACGAACGCGGCGCGGTCGGGCAGGCCGCGCTCTATGTCGGCCTCTCGGTCGCGGCCTCGCTCGGGGGCATCGCGCTGGGGCTCTGGCTCGCCCGGCAGGCCTTCGCATGAGCGGGGTCGAGACGCGCCAGGTGGCCTCGGGCGAGGGCGACCAGCGCCTCGACCGCTGGTTCCGCCGGCATTTCCCGCAGGTGACCCAGGGCGCCATCGAGAAGATGTGCCGCAAAGGCGAGATCCGCGTGGATGGCGGAAGGGTGAAGGCTTCGACTCGGCTCGAGGAGGGCCAGGCGGTCCGCGTGCCGCCCCTGCCGGACGCGCCGGCGCCCGCCAGGGCGAAGCCCGCCGCGGTGGCGGAGGAGGACGCGGCGATGATGCGCGCCGCGATCCTCTGGAAGGACGATCACATCATCGCGCTCAACAAGCCGCCCGGTCTGCCGACCCAGGGAGGATCGAAGCAGACCCGCCACGTGGACGGGCTCGCCGAGGCGCTGCGCTTCGGCTACGAGGACAAGCCGCGCCTCGTGCACCGGCTCGACAAGGACACCTCGGGCGTGCTGCTCCTGGCCCGCACGCGGCAGATCGCCGGGGCGCTGACCGAGGCGTTCCGGGCCCGCGACACCCGCAAGATCTACTGGGCCGCGGTGGCGGGCGTGCCGAAGCCCGCGATGGGCACGATCCGCTTCGGCCTCGTCAAGGCGGGCGGCCACGGCAAGGGCGGCGAGGGCGAGAAGATGCGCTGCGTCCACCCGAACGAGGTCGACCGCATCCCGGACGCCAAGCGCGCGACGACCGATTACGCGGTGCTCTCGGGCCTGGGCGGGCGCTTGAGCTGGGTCGCGCTGGTGCCGGTGACGGGCCGCACGCACCAGCTTCGCGCGCATATGGCCGAGCTCGGCCACCCGATCCTCGGCGACGGCAAGTATGGCGGCTCGGGCCAGGAGAACCTGGGCGACGGCTGGGGTGCGGGGCTGGGCGGCGAGCTGAGCCGCAAGCTGCAGCTCCACGCGCGGCACCTGGCCTTCACCCACCCGGTCAGCGGCGCGCGGATCACGCTGACCGCGCCCCTGCCGGAGCACATGGCCCGCACCTGGAAGATGCTCGACTGGCATGCCGCCGACGTCCCGGAAGACCCTTTCGCGGAGGAGGCATGAGCGCCGGCTGGGCCCGCAAGCGGTTCTGGGCCGAGGCCGCCGTGGCCGAGGAGGCGGGCGGATTCGCCGTCCGGCTCGACGGACGGCCGGTCCGGACGCCCGGCAGGGCGCCGCTCCTGATGCCGACACGGGCGCTGGCCGAGGCGGTGGCCGCCGAATGGGCCGCGCAGGAAGGAGAGGTCGCGCCGGCGACCATGCCGATGACGCGCATGGCCAATTCCGCCATCGACAAGGTCATGCCGCAGCGCGCCGAGGTGGTCGCCCATCTCGCCGCCTATGGCGAAACCGATCTGCTCTGCTATCGCGCCACGGCGCCCGAGGAGCTGGTCCGGCGCCAGGCCGAGGCGTGGGACCCGTGGCTCGACTGGCTGGACCGCCGCTACGCCGTGCGGCTGACCACAGTTCCGGGCCTGTTGCCGGTGCCCCAGGACGCGGCCGGACTCGCCCGGCTCGAGGCCGAGATCGCCCGGCTCGGCGCGTTCGAACTGGCCGGTTTCCACGATCTCGTCGGGCTTCCGGGATCGCTGGTGCTCGGGCTCGCCGTCGCGGCCGGCGGAGCCGATCCGGCGACCGTTTGGGAGCAGGCGCGCGTCGACGAGCTCTGGCAGATCGAACAATGGGGCGCCGACGACGAGGCCCTGCGCGTGAACGGACTGAAAAGGCAGGCCTTTCTCGATGCGGCCCGGTTTTTCGCTTGTGCCTCCGAATTACGCTGACGCCCGGCGACTGCCCGAAATAGAGCAGGGGTTCTGCCCCCATTTGCCCTGAAATTGGGCGCTCGGCCTTGACCTGCCGGACCCCTGTCATCAGTATCCTCGGCGATAAGGGAGAACCCCTGTCGTCAAACCCGGTCTGGGAGGACCGACTTCCGCCCGAGGGACATCGGGCAAGAGGATGAGGTAACAATGAAAAAATCCGTACTTCTCGGCGCAGCCACCGTGGCGCTTCTCGCCGCCGGTGCCGCGTCGGCCACGACGCTGGAAGACGTGAAGGCGCGCGGCAGCCTGACCTGCGGCGTCTCCACCGGCCTGGTGGGATTCGCCGCGCCGGACGCGAGCGGCACCTGGGAAGGCTTCGACGTGGATCTCTGCCGCGCCGTCGCGGCCGCGGTCCTGGGCGACCCGACCAAGGTCGAGTTCGTGCCGCTCTCCACGCAGACCCGCTTCACCGCGCTCGCCTCGGGCGAGGTCGACATGCTGGCCCGGAACACGACCTGGACCTTCTCGCGCGACGTCGACCTGAAATTCGAGTTCACCGGCGTGAACTACTATGACGGCCAGGGCTTCATGGTGCCGAAATCGCTCGGCGTCACTTCGGCCAAGGATCTCGACGGCGCCACCGTCTGCATCCAGACCGGCACCACGACCGAGCTGAACCTCGCGGACTTCTTCCGCATCAACAACATCAGCTACGAGCCGGTGCCGATCGAGACCAACGCCGAAGCCCAGCAGCAATACCTGGCCGGCGCCTGCGACGTCTACACCACCGACGCTTCCGGCCTCGCGGCCACCCGCGCCTCGTTCGAGAACCCGGGCGACCACGTGATCCTGCCCGAGATCATCTCCAAGGAGCCGCTCGGCCCGCTCGTGCGTCACGGCGACAACGAATGGGGCGACATCGTCCGCTGGTCGCTCTTCGCGATGATCGCGGCGGAGGAATACGGCGTGACCTCGGCCAATGTCGACGAGCTCTCCAAGGGCACCGACAACCCCGAGATCAACCGTCTCCTCGGCACCGAGGGCGATCTCGGCGCGATGTTCGGCCTCGACGCGGCCTGGGCCAAGAACATCATCAAATCGGTCGGCAACTACGGCGAGGTGTTCGAGAAGAACATCGGGGAGAACACCCCGATCGGCCTCGCGCGCGGCCTGAACGCGCAATGGACCGACGGCGGACTGCTGTACTCGCCGCCGTTCCGGTAAGACCTGCAAGGGAGGGGCGCTGGCCGAAAGCCGGCGCCCCTCTCGCTTTGGAACAGCACAACCAGCTCATCGAACCCGGACAGGAACAGGCGGCCACAAGAGCCGCGCGGAAGGAAGGTCCGGGGCGTACAGGGAGCGCTACACATGACGACGATTTCCGAACAACCGGGCGAACCGTTCCGGATCAGCCAGCTTATCTACGATACCCGATACCGCTCGCTCACCATCCAGGTGATCGCGTTCATCCTGATCATGGCGGGGCTCTACTGGCTGGCGCACAACACGGTCGAGAACCTCGCCGCGCTCGGCAAGGATTTCGATTTCGGCTTTCTCTGGAGCCGGTCGGGCTATGACATCAACCAGCAGTTGGTCGAGTATTCCTCCTCCAGCACCCACGCCCGCGCCGTACTCGTCGGCATCCTCAACACGCTCCTGGTGGCCTTCCTGGGCTGCACCCTCGCAACAATCCTCGGCGTGATCGCGGGCGTTCTCCGGCTGTCGAACAACTGGATCGTCGCGCGGCTGATGACCGTCTATGTCGAGGGCTTCCGCAACGTCCCCGTGCTGCTCTGGATCATCGTCATCATGGCGATCATGTCGGAATCGATGCCGCAGCCGCGTGATTTCCGGGGCGAGGACGCCTCGGCCTCGATGATCGCCGACTCGATCGCCGTCACCAATCGCGGCGTCTTCATCCCCGCCGTGGTGTTCTCGCGCTCGCTCGGCGGCAACCCGGTCGCCACGGCCGAGGACGGCACCGAGCAGAAGGTGCCCACCGGCTCCGGTCTCGACTGGCTGGTGATCCTCGGCGTGCTCGGCGCCTCGATCTACGCCTCGCGGGTGATCGCGCACCGGGCCGACAAGACGCAGGAGGAAACCGGCGTCAGGCCCAAGACCGGGCTGATCCAGGCCGGAACCATCATCCTGCCCACCGTGGCGGTGATGATCCTGCTCGGCGCGCAGCTTGCGCGGCCCGAGCTCAAGGGCTTCAACTTCGACGGCGGGATCCACATGCGGAACTCGCTGATCGCGCTCTGGCTGGCGCTCTCGCTCTATACCGGCGCCTTCACCGCCGAGATCGTCCGGGGCGGCATCCTCGCGATCTCCAAGGGTCAGACCGAGGCAGCCTTCGCGCTGGGCATCCGCCCGTCGCGCACCATGAAGCTCGTCATCCTGCCGCAGGCGCTCAGGGTCATCATCCCGCCCCTGATCTCGCAATACCTGAACCTGACCAAGAACTCGTCCCTCGCCATCGCGGTGGGCTACATGGACGTGCGTTCGACCCTGGGCGGCATCACCCTGAACCAGACCGGGCGCGAGCTCGAATGCATGCTGCTCCTGGGCCTGTTCTACCTGGTGACGTCGCTGATCATCGCCGGTGCGATGAACCTCTACAACAACGCCGTCAAGCTGAAGGAGCGCTGAGATGACCCAGACCGTCTCCTATGTCCGCGACGCCATGCTGCCCGCGCAGGACCCGCCCGCGCTGCAATCCGGCCCGATCAAATGGGCCCGCGACAACCTGTTCTCCGGCTGGCTGAACACGATCCTGACCCTGGTGTCGCTCTACGTCATCTACAACGTGCTCTCGGGCGTCCTGCCCTGGATCTTCGGCGGGATCTGGGACGCCTCGTCGCTCACCCAGTGCCGCGAGATCCGCGACACCCAACTCGGCGGCGCCGATGTCGCCTGCTGGGCGGTGATCGCCTCGCGCTGGCAGCAGCTGCTGTTCGGCTTCTACCCGCCCGAATCCTACTGGCGCGTGGTTCTGGGCCTCGTGCTGTTCCTCGCCGCCGTGGCGCCGATCCTGTTCAGCGGGCTGCCGCGCAGGATGCTGTGGCTCACCGCCGCCGCGCCCTTCGTGGTGTTCTGGCTGCTCTGGGGCGGGACGATCTGGGGGCCGATCCTGGTGGCGCTCGGCTTCGTGCTCGGGTGGGCGGTGCTCGCGTTCGGCGAGGACACCGTCGGCGAACTGGCCGCGCTCATCGGCGCGATCCTCCTGCCGATCCTCTACTGGCTGTTCCTCTGCGGGCCTCTCGCCTCCTGGCTCGGCACGCATCTTCCGATCGGCATCGAGTACGTCCCGTCGAAATCCTTCGGCGGCTTCATGCTCTCCTTCGTGCTCGGCATGTCGGGGATCATGCTGTCCTTGCCCCTCGGCATCGTGCTGGCGCTCGGCCGCCAGTCCGATCTCTTCATCATCAACAAGTTCAGCGTGATCTTCATCGAGGTGATCCGCGGCGTGCCGCTGATCGTGTGGCTGTTCACCGCCTCGCTCCTGCTCGCCTACTTCCTGCCGCCGGGCACCAGCTTCGACATCCTCCTGCGCGTCGTCATCATGGTGACCCTGTTCTCCTCGGCCTATATAGCCGAGGTGATCCGCGGCGGCCTCGCCGCCCTGCCGCGCGGCCAGTACGAGGGCGCCGATTCGCTCGGCCTCGACTACTGGCAGTCGATGCGCTTCGTGGTGCTGCCGCAGGCCCTGAAGATCTCGATCCCCGGGATCGTCAACACCTTCATCGGCCTCTTCAAGGATACCACGCTCGTCGTCTTCATCGGTCTCCTCGACCCGATCGGTCTTTCGAACTCGATCCGGGCCACCACCGACTGGAACGGCATCTACTGGGAGCTCTTCGTCTTCATCGGGCTCCTGTTCTTCATCTGCTGCTTCTCGATGTCGCGCTACTCGCAATATCTCGAGAAGAAGCTCAGAACCGATCATCGCTAAGGAGTCCAAGTATGGCCGATACCGCCACCGCCGCCGACCGGAGCCACATGCAGGTCTCCGACGAGGTCGCTATCGAAATCCGGGGCATGAACAAGTGGTACGGGCAGTTCCACGTGCTGCGCGACATCGACCTCACCGTGTACCGGGGCGAGCGCATCGTGATCTGCGGGCCCTCGGGCTCGGGCAAGTCCACCCTGATCCGCTGCATCAACGCGCTCGAAGAGCACCAGAAGGGCTCGATCACCGTCGACGGCACGCTGCTCTCGTCCGACATCAAGAACATCGACAAGGTGCGCTCTGAAGTCGGCATGGTGTTCCAGCACTTCAACCTGTTCCCGCATCTGACGATCCTCGAGAACTGCACGCTGGCGCCGATCTGGGTCCGCAAGATCCCGAAAAAGGAAGCCGAGGAAACGGCGATGCACTTCCTCTCCAAGGTCAAGATCCCCGACCAGGCGCACAAATACCCGGGCCAGCTCTCGGGCGGCCAGCAGCAGCGCGTGGCCATCGCCCGCTCGCTCTGCATGAAGCCCCGGATCATGCTGTTCGACGAACCGACCTCGGCCCTGGACCCCGAGATGATCAAGGAAGTGCTCGACACGATGATCGAGCTCGCCGAGGAGGGCATGACCATGCTCTGCGTGACCCACGAGATGGGATTCGCCCAGGCGGTGGCGAACCGGGTGATCTTCATGGATGCGGGCCAGATCGTCGAGCAGAACGAACCGAAGGAATTCTTCAACAACCCGCAATCGGAACGCTCCAAGCTGTTCCTGAGCCAGATCCTCGGCCACTGACCCCACGCCGTCCCGGGCTCGCCCCGGGACCTCCGCGCCCCCCCTGCACGACCGGCGCCTTGCAACTGCTGTGCATCGACCCCGCCCGGAACAAGGCCCGCTGGGCCGCCGGGCGAGCGGTTGCCAATGGTTGCGCCACTGGTCCGAGCGACCATTGGCGACACCGTCCCGGCGGTCTGGCGCTCTGTCGATGTTCGCACGGACCTTCGAGGTCGGAGGGACTTGGCACCATAAAGCGCCCCGCACAGCCGTCGCAGCGCCATCCCACGGGCAGGCGCCCGCCCGGCTCCGCGCTTGATGGTCGCGTTGCGGCGCGCTCCGCCCGGCTTCGTGCTTCCGGACGCCCTATTCGGAGTCGGGGTCGATAAGCTCCCGCGGCACCGTGAATTCCACGAGCCAACCCTGACCCCAGCCGATCTCGCGCCAGCTCCCGGCGTCGAACCGAATCACCGCCGTCGCGCCGGTCGGGTAGTCGCCGTAGCGCGGATGGTCCGGACGCTCGCGCAGGATCCGGCTTGCGAAATCGCCGATGCCGGGATTGTGCCCGATCAGCATCGTCACCGGCGCCGTCGCGCGCTGCAGCACGCCCAGCACCGCCGGCGCCGCGGCGTGGTAGAGCGCCCGGTCGGCACGCATCGGCACCGCCTCTGGCAGCGCGCGCGCGATCCCGGCCCAGGTCTCCTCGGTCCGCCGCGCGCCCGAGAGCACCACTTCGCCCGGCAGGTATCCCTGCGCCGCCAGCCAGCGCCCGATCGCCGCCGCCGAGGCCTCCCCGCGCGCGTTCAGCGGCCGGTCGAAATCCGCCTCCAGCGGGTCCGACCAGCTCGATTTCGCATGACGGGTCAGGATCAGCGTCAGGCTCATGCCAGGAAATACCCCATGTGATAGGCCGATTGCGCCGGATCGCGCCCGTACCCTTGGCTCACCGGACAGGCGCGTCGCACCAGACAACCCGCGTCCATGCAGTCCCGCCCCGCCGGCACCGAGATATGCGCCTTGCAGGCGGGCACGTCGTAGCCCTCCGGCACGAGCGCCGCCACCGGGCAGGCGCGGCGGCAGGGCTTCCCGGCGCAGCTGTCGCAGGGCCGGGTGCCGGCGGGCGGCAGCGCGAGCCGCCCCGCAAGCCCCAGCGCGCCCCGGTAGGACACCATCAGCCCGGCGCGGTCATGCACCAGGATCCCCACCTCCGAGGCCCAGGCATGGCCGCTCGCCCGCGCCCAGGCGATGAACGGGTGCCAGGGCGGCCCGCCGAAGGGAAAGAACGCCCGGCCGCCCAGCTCCTCCGCCAGAGCGCCGATCACCCGCGCCGACCAGCGGTCCATCGCGTCGCGCGCGCCGTCGTTGAACTCGGGCTCCGCCCCGACATGCGCCCAGAAGCCCGGTTCGCCGGGTCCGAGCAGCAGGAGCGTGCCGATATCCTCCGGCAGGCCGTGCTCCGGGCCGGGATGGAACCCGCCGAACAGCTCCAGATGCGCCCGGGCGGCGCGCTCCGCGACCGCCCCGTAGGTCACCGCGGCGTGCGGATCAGGCTGCCCGCCCCGTGCTCGGTATAGAGCTCCAGAAGGCAGGCATTGGGCGCGCGGCCGTCCAGGATCACCACCGCCCGGACGCCGAACTCGATGGCGTCGAGCGCGGTCTCGGTCTTCGGGATCATCCCGCCCGCGACGGTCCCGTCCGCGATCATCGCCCGGATCTGCCCGGGCGTCAGCTCGGTCAGAACCTCGCCCTCGGCATTCTTCACCCCCGCCACGTCGGTCAGGAGCAGCAGCCGGTCCGCCTTCAGGCTCGCCGCGATGGCCCCCGCCGCGGTGTCGCCGTTCACGTTGAAGGTCTCGCCGTTCCGGCCCGCGCCGATCGGCGCGATCACCGGGATGATCTCGGCGGCATGGAGCGAGCGCAGGAAATCGGGGTTGAACGCCACCGGCGTGCCGACGAAGCCCAGCTCCGGATCGGTCGGCTCGCAGACCATCAGGTTCGCGTCCTTGCCCGACAGCCCGATCGCGCGGCCGCCCGCGGCGTTGATCGCCTGCACGATGGCCTTGTTCACCCGGCCCGAAAGCACCATCTCGACCACCTCGACCGTCGCCGCGTCGGTCACCCGCTTGCCGCGCACGAACTCGGATTGGATGTCGAGCTTCGCCAGCATCTCGTTGATCTGCGGGCCGCCCCCATGCACCACGACCGGGTTCACCCCCACCTGCTGCATCAGCGCCACGTCGCGGGCGAAGCTGTGAAGGCCCTCCTCGCTCCCCATGGCGTGACCGCCCAGCTTGATGACCACCGTCGCGCCGTCATAGCGCTGCAGATAGGGCAGCGCCTGGTTCAGGGTCCGGGCGGTGGCAATCCAGTCGCGGTTCATGTCTCGGATCTTCATGGTGTTTCCTCTGCCCCGGTGTTACCGGCATGGGGCAGGGGCGGCAACCCGCGAGACCGGAGGCCCTGCCCGCTGCCGCCCGCGACGCCGCAGGCGGCGCAACGCCAGCGCATGACGCCGCAGGCGGTGCAACCCTATGCCAGCCCCGCGATCACCGCGCGCAGCACGTCGATCCCCTGCCCGGTCTCCGACGAGGTGACGATCAGCTCGGGAAAGGCCGCCGGATGCTTCGCCAGTGCCGCCCGCGTGGTGGCGAGCGCCGCGGCGCGGTCCTTCTCCTTCACCTTGTCGGCTTTGGTCAACACCGCCTGGAAGGTCACCGCCGAGGTGTCCAGGAGCGACAGGATCTCCTCGTCCACCGGCTTCACCCCGTGCCGCGCGTCGATCAGCACGAAGGCGCGGCGCAGGTTCGGCCGGCCCGAGAGATAGGCCTTCATCAGCCGCTGCCAGCTCGCCACCACGGCCACGGGCGCCTTGGCAAAGCCGTAGCCCGGCAGGTCGACCAGGTAATGCGCATCGCCGCCGCCGGTGAAGAAGTTGATCTCCTGCGTCCGCCCCGGCGTGTTCGAAGCCCGCGCGAGCCCGCGCCGCCCGGTCAGCGCGTTGATCAGCGAGGATTTCCCCACATTCGACCGCCCGGCAAAGCAGATCTCCCGCCGGTCGCCCGGCGGCAGCCCGTCCATCGCCACGACGCCCTTGAGGAAGTCGGTCGGCTGCCGGAACAACGCCTGGCCCGCCGCCAGCGCGGCCTCGTCCGCCTCGGTCTCGGGGAAGGTGAGGTTCATGCCGGCACGCTTACCAGATCGCCCGGCGCGATCTCGCCGCCCTCGATGACCTCGGCGAAGACGCCGAAATCCTGGTGGCCCCAAGTCCGGAGCACCGCCAGCATGTCAATATCGCGCTCCCCGGTCTCGGGATTGGCATCCGTCGCCTTGCAGCGGCCGATCCGTTCCTCGACCCGTAGCACGACCGCCCCGATCCGCAGCTCGCGCCCGATCCAGTCGAATTCCTGCCACGGCGCCAGCCCCTCGATCCAGAGATTGCCGCGCCAGCGGTGGATCGACAGGTCGCGCCCCGCCCGCGCCTCCACATCCCGGTGGGTGGCGAGGTTGTGGAGCGAGAGCCAGGGGTTCGGATTGTCGGTCAGGCTGCCCGCATAGGCATGGATCCCGGTGGGCGCGGGCAGGTCAGAAGACCAGACCGGCGCCAGCCAGTCCCGCAGCCCCTCGAACGCCCCCGGCGCCTCGGGCGCCAGCGCATGACGCCCCGCCACCGGATGGTCCAGCTCCACCACGCCGGCCGCCGCGTCGAACCGGGCGGTGATCGCCATCAGCCCGGCCTCATGGGTGCAGCGCAGGAAGTTCACGCAGCGCGCCCAGCCGCCGCCCTCGAGCTTCGCCCGCTCATGCGCCACCGCCCAGAGCCGGTCGCCCGGCAGCCAGGCGCCGGGCGCGAGCGTCACCGTGTCCAGTTCCTCCCGGCCCAGCGACTTCACCGGATGCCGGAAGACATGGGCGAGCGCGGCCCTCATTTCTTCGGCGGCTTGTCCGCGTTCGCGGCGGTCGCGCCGCCGCGCTTGAGGCTCTTGGCGATATTGCCGAACACGTCGGGCTTCACCCCGTGGCTGCGCATGATCGAGTACTGCTGGATGAAGGTCAGCGTGTTGTTGGTGATCCAGTACAGCACCAGCCCCGACGCGAACTTGCCCAGCATGAACATGAAGACCCAGGGCATCCAGGCGAAGATCATCGCCTGCGCCGGGTCGGTCGGCGCCGGGTTCAGCTTCTGCTGGAGCCACATAGAGATCCCGAGCATCAGCGGCAGGAAGCCGATGAAGACCAGCGCCAGGATCGAGCCATGCTCGGGCGCCGCCCAGGGCAGGAGCCCCCAGAGGTTGAACAGCGACGACGGATCGGGCGCCGACAGGTCGTGGATCCAGCCGATCCAACCCGCGTGGCGCAGCTCGATGGTGACGTTGATCACCTTGTAGAGCGAGAAGAAGATCGGGATCTGAAGGAGGATCGGCAGACAGCCCGCGGCGGGGTTCACCTTCTCCTTCTTGTAGAGCGCCATCATCTCCTGCTGGAGCTTCTGGCGGTCCTCGCCGGCCTTCTCCTTGAGCTTCTCCATCTCGGGCTGAAGCTCCTTCATCTTCGCCATCGAGACATAGGACTTGTAGGCCAGGGGCAGCAGGATCGCCTTGATCACGAAGGTCAGGCACATGATCGACCAGCCCATGTTGCCGATCATCCCGTGCAGGAAATGCAGCGCCCGGAAGATCGGCTTGGTGAGGAAGTAGAACCAGCCCCAGTCGATCGAATCGATGAAGCGGTAGATGCCGCCCGCCTCGTAGTCGCGGATCGCCTCCCATTCCTTGGCGCCGGCGAACAGCCGCTGGGTCGCGGTCGCGCTGGCCCCGTCGGCCACTTCCATCGTGTCGAGAAGCGCCGTGGTACGGTAGATGTCGCGCGCCTTGTCGTACTGGATCGCCGCCTGGAAGCTTTCCTCCGAGGTCGGCACCAGCGTCGTCATCCAGTAGTGGTCGGTAAAGCCGATCCAGCCATTGCCCGCGACCTTCACCACATCCGCCGCCGGGCCCCAGCGCGGATCGGGCTCCAGGTCGTCGCGCATGTCCTTGTACTTGATCTCGTCCAGCGTCTCGCCGGTCTGCCGGATCGCGCCCTCGTGGATGATGAACTGCCGCTTCAGTCCCTCGGGCTCGCCGTGGCGCGAGATCACCCCGTAGGGCGCCATCTTCACCGGCGCGCCGGAGGCGTTGGCGACCGACTGGGTCACCGTGAACATGAACTCGTCATCGACCGAGATCCGCCGGGTGAAGGTCAGGCCCTTGCCATTGTCCCAGGACAGGGTCACGTCCTTGCCCGGGCTCAGTTCGGCGCCGTCCGCCGCCTGCCACTCGGTCTCGGCATTGGGCAGGTCGTCGACCGCGAGCCCCTCGCCGGGCGACCAGCCGAACACCGCGTAATAGGCCTCCGCGCCGCCTTCGGGGCGCAGGAGCGTGACGTTGGGCGAGGCCGGGTCGAGCTCTGTGTGGTAGTCCTTGAGCGCCAGCGTGTCGATCCGCCCGCCGAGGAGCGAGATCGAGCCCTTGAGCCGCGGCGTGTCGATCGGGATCCGCGGTGCCTCGGCCAGCGCGGTCGCGCCGGTGTCCGCCGTGCCCGGCGCCGCGGCGCCAGCCTGCCCCGTGGTGCCCGCGATCGGGCCCGCCGCGGCCGGCTCGGCCTGGGTCGTGGCCGCGTTCGGGTCCTGCGGGGCCGGTTCCGGCGGCGGGAACAGCACCGTCCATCCGAGGATGACGAGGCCGCTCAGCGCCATTGCGAGAATGAGATTCCGGTTCTGTTCGTCCATGCCGGGCGCCGCCACCGTTGCCTGTTCAAGAGTCAGGCAGGTTCAACAGGCCGGACGCGTGAAGGTCAAGCCGTTTTCCCCTGTCCCCGTTGCCGCTCCGGCACCGGCGCGATCACGTTTCCGCGGACGTCACGGCCGGAGCGCCCGGTCGCCGTTCGACACATTGAGCCGGTCGGGCATCGCGCCGTCGGCCGTCCCCGCGAGTGTCTTCACCGCGTCGGCGAGGAAGTTCCGGTCCTCGAAATACCAGTTATGCGACAGGAACAGGTTGTTCTGCCCCGCGGGCGCGATCTTGCGGTAGCGTTCGGTGCAGCGGATATCCACCGCGTTCGCCGGCGGCGCCTTGGGCAGCCCGACGCGCCCGGCCCGCTCGCTGCCGAAATTGATCACCCCGCCCGACAGCTCCAGCACCGAATCCTGGGTGTTGTAGTAGTTCGTCAGCCGCCGCGCCCGCCGCTCCATCACCAGCCCGCCCCAGGCCCCCTTCTGGAGCCACGCTGCATCCACATCCCCCCCGGTGAACAGCACCTGATCCGCCGACCAGCGCGGCGCGCCCGGCTGGTCGCCCACCCCGGAAAAGCCGCGCAACACCACGTAGGTCCCCATCGACTGGGCGAGCACATGCACCCTGAGCCCGCGCCGCCGGGCGCGCAGGGGGATCAGCGCGTCGGTCACCAGCGCCGGCGCCACCCGCTTGGCATCGTTGCGGTCGGCCCGGTAGCGCAGGGTGAACCCGTCGCTCGGCCAGTCGAACCCCACCAGCGCGCCGCGATAGCCCTGCGCCTTCAGATCCCGCGCCAGCTGCCGCTGCCGCTCCAGCATCCGCCCCTGCGAGGTGTTGAACCCATGCACCCAGATCAGCACGTCGTCGGTCTCCGCCTCCGCCTCCACCGCCGCGAACCAGTCGCCGGCCTCCAGGAGATTGGCCTTCGAAACCCCGCCCGTGGGCGTGCCGACCCGGACATAGCGGGTGAGGCTGGCGGCATTCTGGGTGAACCGGCCGGTTCTGGCATCGAAGGCACGGCGGCTGAAGAACAGGGTCATCTTGAAATTCCTTGTCACGCAACAAATGCCGCGGAGTATGCACCGGAACGCGATGCCCCACAATTTCTTGCGCGGCAGCCAATTGGCCTCAGTATCGCCCGATCGCCGCCCCTTATTCGCACGGCTTTTGCCGGCAAGGCGGAGGCAAAAGGAAATCAGTCGAGCATGAGAACCTTTCGAGCCATACTCGCCGCCGTCACATGCCTCGCGGCACAGGCCGCCCCCGCGCAGAGCGCGGACGTCCAGGCCGATTCCGGCACCCTTGAACCGCTCGCGCAGTTCCGGGGCTGCGCGCATTGCCCCGAAATGATCGTCATGCCGCCCGGCGCCTTCATGATGGGCGCGATCCCGGGCGAATCCCGCAACCCCTTCGACTATCACGGCGAAAAGGCGACCGGACGGGTGCGCGGGCCGGACGAGATCAACATCATCCCGAGTGAGCATCCCCGCCACCGGGTCGAGATGGACATCCCCTTTGCCATCTCCCGGAACGAGACCACTCATGCCGAATGGATGGCCTGCGTCGAGGCCGGCGGATGCTCCCATGTACCCGACCATCGCGTGCTGATGCCCTCGGGCTACGCGCCCCTGGGCCCCGACCATCCGGTGATCAACGTGTCTTATCTCGACGCGCTGGAGTACGTGGCCTGGCTGAACGCGCAGGTCGGCGAGGAGGTCTACCGCCTGCCGACGGAAGCGGAATGGGAATACGCCGCCCGCGCCGGAACCGAGACCCGGTTCGCGCAGGGCGACGAGCTTACGGCGGATCAGGCGAATTTCTCACGCGCGGCAACGGAAAATGTGCGCGGGCGTGGGCAGGGTGCGTGGCTGCCCGATCTTACCAACAGATGGAAACCGGTGCCCGTTGAGGACCTAGACGCCGCGAACACTTAGGGCCTGCGGCACATGTCGGGCAACGTCGCTGAACTGACGCTCTCTTGCTGGTCTGAAGCGCACTTGGGATTGCCTACCGACAGCGTCTATCTGGCCAACGCGAAGGCGCAACGTTCATGCCGGCGAGTCGCAAAAGGGGGCTCGTACAATACCGCAATGGACGGGCTTCGACTTGCCGCACGGACTCGTCCTACCGAAGATCGTAGGCGAGACAATCGCGGTTTTCGCGTCGTGCGGGAACTTGACCGGATTGGCGCCGAGTAGCCCCTCGCGCGAAACCGCCTCCCGGCCCGCGCGAACCGCTTTATCCGGGCCGCGTTTGCTGGCATAGCGGCGCCCATGCTCGACGACACCGACGATATCCACCCGCTGTTCCACGGCGCGCCGAAGACCACCGAGTTCCGCAAGCTCCGGAAGCGCATCGTGCGGCAGGTGCGCGAGGCGATCGAGGAATATGGCATGGTGCCGCGCGGCCAGGAACGGGCAGGGGAGCGGGCCGACAAGTGGCTGGTCTGCCTCTCGGGCGGCAAGGACAGCTACACGCTCCTCGCCGCGCTCCACGAGCTCAAATGGCGCGGGCTCCTGCCGGTGGAGCTCCTCGCCTGCAATCTCGACCAGGGCCAGCCGGGCTTCCCGGCGAATGTCCTGCCCGAATTCCTCACGAAGATGGGCGTGCCGCACCGGATCGAGTATCAGGACACCTATTCCATCGTCACCGACAAGGTGCCGGCGGGCCGCACCTATTGCGCGCTCTGCTCGCGGCTCCGGCGCGGCAATCTCTACCGGATCGCCCGCGAGGAGGGTTGCTCGGCGGTCGTCCTCGGCCATCACCGCGACGACATCCTCGAGACCTTCTTCATGAACCTGTTCCACGGCGGCCGCCTCGCGACGATGCCACCGAAGCTCCTGAACGAGGACGGCGACCTTCTGGTCTGCCGCCCGCTCGCCCATGTGGCGGAGGAGGATTGCGAGCGTTTCGCCCGGGCGATGAATTACCCGATCATCCCCTGCGACCTCTGCGGCTCGCAGGACGGGCTCCAGCGCCAGCAGGTCAAGGCGATGCTCGACGGTTGGGAGAAGAACCGGCCGGGGCGGCGCCAGGTGCTGTTCCGGTCGCTCACCAATGTCCGACCGTCGCACCTGCTCGACCCGAAGCTCTTCGATTTCGCCGCTCTGGCGCCCGAAGCGGCCGATCCGGACCCGGGTCCCTAAAAATCTCTGCATCTGCCGGGCCTCGGGCCGGGCCGAATTAACCTAATGATGAGGCGCGGTTCCTAGGGTCGCTCCCGGATCGGCCCTTGCCGGTCGGATGGGGCGACAAAGGGCTGGCCATGACGGCGCGCGCAGCGAGATTCGAGGCTTTCCGGAGCCGGCTCCGGACGCTCATGCTCGGGCCGCATCAGCTCGCTTTCCTGCCGGCGGTGACCCTCGCGGCGTTCTGGCTCGGCGGCGAGATGGCGCTCGTGGCCGTGGCGTTGATGTTCCCCGCGCTGCTCGCCGTGGCCGGCCTCTACGCCGCGACACCGCTCGGGCGGGCGTCCACGGATCCCGCCACCGGCCTGCCCCTGCGAATCGCTGCGGTGCTCTCGGCGGAACGGACGCTGGCGCAGGCCACGGGCATGCATTCGACCGCGGCGATCGTCCTCGGTCTCGACGAGTTTCCCATGCTTGCCAAGCGGCTCGACCCGCGGGCGATCGACGCGGTGCTGGAAGCCTGCGGGCGCCGGATCGTCTCCGCGGTGCGCGCGCTCGACACGGTGGTGCGGCTCGAGGGGCCGCGCTTTGCCGTGGTGCTCGGCCCCGGCGCCCAGGCCGATCTCGAATCGCTGGTGCAGATCTCGGCGCGGCTCCAGCGCGAGATCGAATACCCGGTGATCGTCGATTCCGCGCGCATCCATGTCTCGGTCTCGGTCGGGTTCTGCAATGCCAAGACCGCGCCGGAACGCTCGGGCGAAGCGGTGCTGGCGGCGGCCGAGGATGCGCTGGCCGATGCGCTGACCCATGGCGCCGGCACGCTCCGCGCCTATGCGCCCGACATCCAGCGCCGGGCCCGCGCGCGCATCGTGCTGAACGACGAGCTGCCCGGCGCCATCGAGCGCGAGGAGATCCGGCCGTGGTTCCAGCCGCAGGTCTCGACCCTGACCGGGGCGGTCACCGGGTTCGAGGTGCTGGCGCGCTGGGAGCACGCGAATCGCGGCATCGTGCCGCCGGCGGAGTTCCTCGAGGCCGCCTCCAGCATGGGGCTGATGGGCCGGCTGGGCGAAGTGATGCTCTACCAGGCGCTCACCGCGTTCCGGGCCTGGGAGGCCGCGGGCGTGCCGGTGCCGGGGATCTCGATCAACTTCTCCGGCGACGAGTTGCGCAACCCGACCCTGGTCGAGAAGGTGCGCTGGGAGTTCGACCGCTTCGGCATCGCGCCCGACCGGCTGACCGTGGAAGTGCTGGAAACCGTGATCGCCCAGACCGAGAACGACACGATCGTGCAGAACCTGCGCGCCTTCGCGGCGCTGGGCTGCCGCATCGACCTCGACGATTTCGGCACCGGCCATGCCTCGATCACCAATATCAAGCGGTTCTCCGTGAACCGCATCAAGATCGACCGTTCCTTCGTGTCGCAGCTCGACACCGATCCGGAGCAGCAGAAGATCGTGGGCGCGATCCTGACCATGGCGCGCCAGCTGGGGCTCGAGACCCTGGCCGAGGGGGTCGAGACGCCGGGCGAGCACCGGGTGCTGCGCTCGCTCGGCTGCGATCACCTGCAGGGCTTCGGTGTGGCGCGGCCGATGCCCGCGAGCGATGTCGAGGCCTGGCTCGACGGATACCGCAAGCAGCTCGAACGGCCGCGCAACGCGCCGGTGCCCGGCGCGCGCCCGGAACCCGGCCCGTCCGCCGCCGGCAAGACCGCCTGAGCCCGGGGCCGGGGCGCCTCCCGCGCCACCGGTCCAAATCTCCTGGAAAGGGTTCGCAAATTCCTTCACGAGGAATTTGCGCGCGTCCGGAGGCGGCCCGACCTGCCGTCGGGGAAGCCGCTGGACCGTGCCGGGTTCGATGCCGCGCCCGTCGGCGGCGTCAGCGTTCCAGGATCATCCGGTTGCCGGAAATCTCGAGCCGCGAGAACCGCTGCAGGTAGCGCATCCCGAGGAGCGAGCCCTCCATGTCGCCCTCGTTCACCACCGCCTTCACGTTGCGGTCGGTCTGCCCGCCGAGCGCGAGCGCGCCGATCACCGCCGGCGCGGTGCGGACCTGGCCGTTCGCGGTGTCGGCCCGGCCGATATAGGCCAGCCGCGCGGTGTCGATGCCGATCCGCGCGGCATCGGCATGGGTGAGCACGATATCGGTCGCGCCGGTATCGACGACGAAATCCACCGGCACGCCGTTCGCCTCGAGCGTCACGTGGTAATGCCCGTCGAACCCGCGCGGGATCTCCACCCGCGCGCCCCCCGCAACCACCATCTGCCTGGGCGCGAGCTGGTCGCGCACATCCTCCCAGAGCCCGTAGCCCGCGATCGTGCCGAGGAAGATCAGGCACCAGGACAGGAGGTTTCTCAGCGTCGGCCCGAGCCGGTTCCGGAGATCGACCGCCAGCCAGCCGCCCACGGCGACGCCGAGGAGCACGAGATAGGCGAGGCGGGCAATCTGGTCACCGGTCATGGGAAGAAGATAGGGGCGGCATCGCGGACTGCAAAGCCTCAGGGCCCGAACCCGTAGGCCTGGATCCCGTCGAGCACGAACTGCACCGAGAGCGCGGCCAAGAGCATACCGAGGAGCCGGGTCACCACGTTGATCCCCGTGGGCCCCAGGAGCCGCTCGATCGCGCCGGCGGCCAGCATGAAGAGGAGCCCGACGACGATCACCGCCAGCATCACCCCATGGATCATCGCCACCCGCGCCCAGTCGCCGCCCTCCTGCGTCGTCAGCAGGATCATCGTCGCGATCGCGCCAGGCCCGGCGATGAGCGGCGTGGCGAGCGGGAAGACCGAAGGGTCCTCGGCGCGCGGCTGCTGGTCGCTCCGGCGCTTGGTGCGGCGCTCGAACAGCATGTCGAGCGCGGTCAGGAACAACAGGATCCCGCCGGCGATCCGGAACGCCGGCATCGAGATCCCGACGAAACCCAGAACCGCCTCGCCCGCGAGCCCGAACAGCGTCAGGATCCCCGCGCCGATCAGGCAGGCCCGCACCGCCACTGCCCGCCGGTGCTGCCCATCGGCCCCCGCCGTGAGTGCGACGAACAGGGGCGCGAGCCCGACCGGGTCCAGCACCACGAAAAGCGTCACGAAAGCGGTGATGACCTGGGCGCTGTCCATGCCGTGCTGTCTCAGGTTTCGGCGCCATCGGCAAGCCCGCCGGCGGCGTCAGAAAACCCCCGCCAGGGTCGCGCGCGCATCCTCGATATGCCGCCTCAGGCAATCCACCGCCGCCTCGGTATCGCGCCGGTAACAGAGCGCGACGAGTTCGCGGTGCTCGCGGTCGGACTTCGCGTGCAGCTCGGGCCCCGCGCGCGCCATCGAGAGGTAGCGGTCGGCCGCGTTGAACAGGGTTTCGACATGGGAGAGCAGGCGCACGCGGCCCGAGGGCCGGTAAAGCGCCATGTGGAACCGCTTGTTGAGCGGGCCGAACCCGACGGGGTCGCTGCTTTCGATCATCGTCTGGATCGCCACCACCTCGTCGAGCTGCGCGTTCGTCAGATGCGGGATCGCCGAACGCAGGGCGAGGGTTTCGGCGGCGACGCGCATGTCGTGGATCTCGAGGAAGTCCTCCAGGCTGATCGGCGCCACCCGGGCGCGCCGGTTCGCCTCGACGGTCACGAAGCCGAGCGCCTGGAGATGGCGGATCGCCTCGCGCACCGGCATCCGGCTGACCCCGAAACGCTCGGCGATGTCCTCCTGCCCGAGCGAGGCGCCCGGGGCGATGACGCCCGACACGATCTCGCGCCGCAATGCCTCGACCAGCCGCGCCACCTGTCCGGGCGGCAGGGCGAGCGGTTCGAGGTCCGGGACCTGGCGGATCGGCGGCTTCATGGGCAGAGCATAGCATCCGGCGAAGGTTGACAGAACCGAATAATTGGATCCAGAACTTGAAATATGAATCCATAACGAAAGGCCCGCACCATGCTTTCCCCTCTTCGGTTGCTCCCGATCCTCGGCCTCGTGCTGCTCCTCGGCGCCGGGGCGGCCAGCGCCGCGGAGCCGCGTTTCTGCATCGACCCGCCGCATGACGCGCTGTGCCCGGTCTTTCCCGAGGACCTGCGCGAGTTCAGCGAGTTCTTCGAATACATGCTCGTCTCGGGCAAGATTCAGCGCCCGTTCGACGAGTTCGCCTGGCAGGCCTTCGTCGCGCTGAACTGGCCAGAAACGGCGCAGGGGCGCGGCAAGCCGCCCGCCGGCTGGCGCGCTTTCGCGCGGCGGGATCGAGTCTTCGGCCGCGACATCGCGCAAACCTCCTGCCCGGCGGGCTTCGCCGGCGCCGAGGTGATCGTCACCGATCTCGAACAGGTCGACGACAAGGCCCTTGTCGACCGCAACGGCAACTACGTCGTCTACGAAACGCGGCTCAACCGGGTGGCGGAGGCCTATATCGTCGACAATGCGCTGAACACCCTGGCCGGGGTCGAGGCGGCGGGCGGAGGGATCGGTTTTCCGCAGGGGCGTGACGCGGCCCGGCCGGCGAGCGTTCTGGTCAAGACCGCCTGGCAGGTGCTGTCCGAGCCGCGCCCGGATTTCATCACGGCCGCCGGGCTGATCGTGGTTCCGCCGGAGCGGTCGGCCTCCGGCAAGACCCTCTGCCTGTCGGTGCATCTGGGCATGGTCGGGATGCATGTGGTGACCAAGGTCGCGAGCGGCCATGGCGAGGAGTGGGTCTGGGCGACCTTCGAGCGCCGGGACAACGCGCCGGTGGCAACGAACGCCCGCGCGATAAACTCGATCTACGCACAGAACCTGTTCCCGGGGGGCTGCGCCGCGCCGGAGGAGACCGGCACCGACTATCTCTTCTACGACCGCGCCCGTCCCGACCTTCCCACCAACGCGCCGCCCCCGGCCCCCGCGCGCTGGGCCGAGACGCCGCCCTTCGCGGTCGGCGGCCCCGACGGCCAGCCGCTCCTCCCGACCCAGGTGGTGCGCTGCTGGAAGGTCTTCGACCCGACGCGCGCGACCAACGCGCTCTGGCAGGACAAGCTCGCCGGAACGCCGCTTGCGCAGTACATGCTGATCTCGGCGCAATGGCGCGGCGCAAACAAGAGCCCGCTTTTCGAGCATGGCGAACTGCCGCGCTATCTCTCGAACGTCACCATGGAGACCTACCTGCAGGCCGATCCTACCGGCACCTGCCTCGGCTGCCATGCCGAGGCCAGGACGGCGGCGGGGCAGCAATCCGACTTCACCTATCTCCTGCGCGATGTCGTGAACTGAGCGCGGCGGCCGCTCAGGCCGGGTTCTCCGCCGTCTCGAGCTTCTCCAGCGCGGTCTCCCAGAGCGTCTCGGCGCGGGCCAGCGCCTCCATCACCTCGGCGTATTTGCGCTGCCAGACCTCCATCTCGCCGATCCGCGCATCCTCGTAGAGCGCCGGGTCGGCGAGCTTCGCCGCCAGCTTCTCGCGCATCGCCTCGATCTTCTCGACCCGCGCCTCGCAGGCACGCGCCTCCGAGCGCAACGCCTGCACCGCCTCGCGCGAGGGCTTGGGCGCCTTGGGTTTCGCCCGCTCCCTCGGCTCGGGCTCGGCCAGCAGCATCCGCCGGTAGCCGTCCAGATCGCCCTCATAGGGCGCCACCCGACCGTCCTTCACCAGCCAGAGCCGGTCCGCCACCAGCGACAACAGATGCATGTCGTGGCTCACGATCACCACCGCGCCGGAATAGGCGGTCAGCGCCTCCACCAGCGCCTCGCGGCTCTCCATGTCGAGATGGTTCGTCGGTTCGTCCAGCACCAGCATATGCGGTGCGTCGAGCGTGGCGAGCAGCAAGGACAGCCGCGCCTTCTGCCCGCCCGATAGCTTGCCCGCCACCGTCTCGGCCTGCGCCGCGCCGATGCCGAACCCGCCCAGCCGGGCGCGCAGCTTCGCCGGCGGCTCCTCGGGCCGGAACCGCCGCAGATGGTCGATCGGCGTCTCGTCGGCATGCAATTCGTCGAGCTGGTGCTGCGCGAAGTAGCCGATTCGGAGCTTCGACGCCCGCGTGATCCGCCCGCCCATCGCCTCGAGCTTGCCGGTAAGGAGCTTCGACAGCGTCGATTTCCCCTCGCCGTTCTTCCCCAGAAGCGCGATCCGGTCGTCCTGGTCGATCCTGAGCGTCAGCTTCGACAGCACCGCCCGCCCGTCATAGCCCACGCTCACGCTCTCGGTGGCGATGATCGGCGGCGACAATTCGTCGGGCTGCGGAAAGGAAAACGCCTTCAGCGCCGCCTCCTGCGGCGTGGTGATCGGCTTCAGCTTGGCGATCATCTTCAGCCGCGACTGCGCCTGCACCGCCTTCGAGGCCTTGGCCCGGAACCGGTCGACGAAACTCTGCAGATGCGCCCGCCGCGCCTCCTGCTTCTTCGCCTCCGATTGCGCCACGGCAAGCCGTGCCGCGCGGGTCTCGGCGAAAGTGTCGTAGGGCCCGTTATAGAGCGTCAGCTTCCGGTCCTCGAGATGCAGGATCGCCCCCACCGCCCGGTTCAACAGCCCGCGGTCATGCGAGATCACGATGACGGTATGGGGATACCGCGCAAGATAGCTCTCCAGCCAAACCGCCCCCTCGAGATCGAGATAGTTGGTCGGCTCGTCCAGCAGCAACAGATCCGGCCGCGCGAACAGAACCCCTGCCAGCGCCACCCGCATCCGCCAGCCGCCGGAGAAATCCGAACACGGCAGCCCGTGCTGATGATCGTCGAAGCCGAGCCCCTTCAGGATCGTCGCCGCCCGCGCCTCGGCCGACCAGGCGTCGATATCGGCGAGCCGGGTCTGCAATTCGGCGATCCGGTGACCGTCCTCCGCCGCCTCCGCCTCGGCCAGAAGCGCCGCGCGCTCCGCGTCGGCGGCCAGCACCGTGTCGAGGAGCGAGGTGGACGAGGCCGGAACCTCCTGCGCCACCCCGCCGATCCGCGCCCCCTTCGGCACCGAGATCTCGCCCGATTCCAGCGCCAGCTCGCCCCGGATCAGCCGGAACAGCGTGGTCTTGCCGGTGCCGTTGCGGCCGACCAGGCCCACCTTGTGGCCGCCGGGGATCCGCGCCGAGGCGCCCTCGAACAGGGGCCGTCCCTCGACGGCATAGCGTATGTCGGAAATCCTGAGCATGGACCGGGGGTGTGGCCCAAGGTCCGCGCGCCGTCAATCCGGCGTGTCAATCGCGGGTTTTCAACCCCTGGCCCCCATGCTAGAGCCCCCGCGAGACGGCGGGCGAGGGGCCCGCCGCAGGACTATCCGGGGACCGCATATGGCCATCGAACGCACCCTTTCCATCATCAAGCCCGACGCGACCAAGCGGAACCTGACGGGCAAGATCAACGCCAAGTTCGAGGAGGCCGGGCTCCGGATCGTCGCGCAGAAGCGGATCCATCTGACCAAGGCCCAGGCGGGCGAGTTCTACAAGGTCCATGCCGAGCGCCCGTTCTACGACGAGCTCTGCGAGTTCATGGCCTCCGCGCCGGTCGTCGTGCAGGTGCTCGAGGGCGAGGGCGCCATCGCGAAGAACCGCGAAGTGATGGGCGCGACCAACCCCGCCGATGCCGCCGAAGGCACGATCCGCGCCGAATTCGCCGAGTCGGTGGGCGAGAACTCGGTGCACGGCTCCGACGCGCCCGACACCGCGGCCGTCGAGATCGCCTATTTCTTCGCCGGGCTCGAACTGGTCGGCTGACCCGGCCCCGACGCTTTGACAGAGGCCGCCTCCGGGCGGCCTTTTTCATTGGCCGCCCGGGCGTCAGGGCTTCCTGAAATCCTTATCTGTCCCAGCCAAGCGCGAGCCGGGCGAGCGCCTGCCCGTGGGGTGGCGCTGCAACGGCTGAGCGGCGCGCTTTATCGTGCCAAATACCTCCAACCTCAACGGTCCGCGCAAACGTTACCAAAGCGCCAGCCCGCCGGGACGGGCAGGCGCTCGCCCGGCGGCCCGTGCCGGGCCTTGTTCCGGGCGGGGGTGCGAACAGTCGTTGTAGAGCGTCGCGCCGGAGACATGTCTCCGGCGTGACACGGGCAATGCGCCTCAGCGGCGGATCTCGTACGGATAGGCGATATTTCCGGCGTGATCGGTCACGGCGACGTAGCAGGCGCCGTCCCGCGGCGGGCGCAACGCTCCCCCGAGGGTCTGCAGCGCGGAACTGGCGACGGTCCCGGATTTGCAGCGCGGCAACACGTTTGTCGAATATCCCCGTGCCCGGAGGCATTGCGCGAGGTACCGCGCCCGCAGATCCTCGTTCGCATCGTAGGAATAGACTTCGCCGCCGCGGACCTCGCCGCCCGTCGTGGTACATTCGACGCTGCCTCCAACGGGCGTGCAGGTCGTCTTGACCGGCGTGGTGTAGACGGGCCTGGTCGCCACGCGGGTGTCCTGGGGAACGCTGCGCGCCGCGTCCAGTTCACATTCGAAATAGTCGTTGTCGGCGCGGGCGACGGTTCCGCCTTCCTTGTAGAGATACGACGCGCTCGGTGTTCCGCACGCTCCCAGAAGGGAGAGGGCGAGGAGTGCCTTGCCGGCACTTGCGGGACTGTACATGGCTTCTCTTTCTCGATCACGGGCCTCCACGTGCGCCCGGCATGCCGCGTTCCGCGTTGTTATTCCATGTCAAACGGCCGACCGGCGCCCTACAGCTGGTCCGCCGCCCGCGACTCGCCTATCCTGCCGCGGTTGGACGAGGGAGGGGGACGCATGCTCACCGGCTCCTGTCACTGCGGCGCCGTCCGCTGGCGATACGCGGGCGATCCGGGCGGCGCGACCGCCTGCAACTGCACGGTCTGCCGCCGCTACGGCGTCCTCTGGATCTACGGCTGGGAAGGCCACGGCGTCGATCTCGAGGGTGAGACCACCGCCTATATCCGCGCCGATGGCGGCGCGATCGAGTTCCACTTCTGCCCCACCTGCGGCTGCGTCGCCGCCTGGCGCGGGGTGAAGCCGCAGGAGGACGGCCGCAAACGCCTCGCCGTCAATGTCCGCCTCGCCGAGCCCGATACGGTCGCCGCCCTGCCGATCGACCATTTCGAGGGCCTCGAAAGCTTCGAGGACCTGCCGCGCGACGGCCGCACCGTCCACGACTACTGGTTCTGAACCGCGCCCCAGCGCGCCTCGTTCCGCTCGATGGCCGCGATCCGCTGGGCGGTCTTCGGATGGCTCATCATCCAGGCCGGCACCGCGCCCGCCCGCGAAGCCGTCAGCGCCTCGAGCTTGCCGAACAGCGATTTCTGCGGCCCCGTGCCGATCCCCGCCTTGGTCAGCAAGGCCGAGGCATAGGCATCGGCCTCGTACTCGTCGCCCCGCGACAGCCGCGCCGCGAGAAGCGTGGTGAGCGCGTTGGCGATCCACACCCCGAGCCCGGGAATGAACCGCGACAGCACCATGGCGAGCGCCGTCCGCAAGGCATTCTGCCCGGAAAAGTCGATCATCCGCCGCCGCGAATGGCCGAGCGCCACATGCCCCAGCTCATGGGCGATCACGCTCGCCAGTTCCTCGGCCGTGACCTCGCCCGCGCGGTATTTCTCGTAGAACCCCCGGGTGATGAAGATCCGCCCGTCGGGCGCCGCCAGCCCGTTCACCGGGTCGATCTCGTAGATATGGACCTTGATCCGCTTCAGATCCAACGCCTCCGCCATCCGGTCGCAGAGCCGCTTCAGGACCGGATCCGCCAGCTCGGTCGAGCGCGCATCCAACTCCCGCGCCGTGCGCCAGGCCGAGAAGCGGTACATCGCCAGCCCGTAGAGGATCGCCAGGAGGATCGGGGTGAACCGCAGCATCCGGTGAATATGGGCCCGCCCGCGCCCGCGGGCAACACCATGGCCCGCCCGCGCCCGCGGGCAACGCGGCTTGCAGAGCCCCGCCGAAGCGCGCAAAGCTCTCCCCCATGTTCCTGCCCTTCTTCGACGCGCTCCGCAGCTACCGCGTGCCGGTCTCGCTCCGCGAGTACCTCGCCTTTCTCGACGGGCTCGCGGCGGGGCTCGTCACCTGGGACGTGGAGGCGTTCTACTATCTCGCCCGCACCGCCATGGTGAAGGACGAACGTCATATCGACCGGTTCGACCGCGCCTTCGCCCAGGCCTTCGAGGGGCTCGAAGCCCTCGCCGTCGAGGACGTGCTCGAGGCGGTCGACCTCCCCGCCGACTGGCTCCGCAAGATGGCCGAAAAGCACCTGACCGAGGCGGAGCGCGCCGAGATCGCGGCGCTGGGCGGCTTCGACAAGCTGATGGACACGCTTCGCGAACGGCTAAAGGAGCAGCAGGGCCGCCACCAGGGCGGCTCGAAATGGATCGGCACCGCCGGCACCTCGCCCTTCGGCGCCCATGGCTACAACCCCGAGGGCGTCCGCATCGGCCAGGACGAAAGCCGCCACCGGCGCGCGGTCAAGGTCTGGGACAAGCGCGAATTCCGCAATTTCGACGACCAGGTCGAGCTCGGCACCCGCAACATCAAAGTGGCGATGAAGCGCCTCAGGAAATGGGCGCGCGAGGGGGCGCAAGAGGAGCTCGACCTCGACGGCACGATCCGCGCCACCGCCGATCACGGCTATCTCGACGTCAAGACAAGGCCCGAGCGGCGCAACGCCGTCAAGGTGCTCCTGTTCCTCGACGTCGGCGGCTCGATGGACCCCCATGTGAAGGTGGTGGAGGAGCTCTTTTCCGCCGCCCGGGCCGAGTTCAGGCACCTCGAATACTTCTACTTCCACAACTGCCTCTACGAAGGCGTCTGGCGCGACAATCGCCGCCGCTGGACCGAGCAGATCCCGACTTTCGACGTGCTCCACACGTACGGGTCCGACTGGAAATGCATCTTCGTCGGCGACGCCTCGATGAGCCCTTACGAGATCGCCATGCCGGGCGGCGCGAACGAGCACTGGAACAAGGAGGCCGGCGCCACCTGGCTCGCGCGCGCCCGCGAGCAATGGCCGGGGCATCTCTGGATCAACCCGGTCCCCGAGCGGCACTGGCCGTATACCCAGTCGATCGGCATGGTCCGCGAGATCTTCGGCGCGCCGGCGATGGTGCCGATGACGCTCGAGGGGCTCGACCGGGGCATGCGGGCGCTGGGCCGGTGATCGCGCGGCTCTGGCGGGACCATCGGCTGCTCCTCGTCGCCTTCGTCGTGGCGGCGGGGCTGGCGGGGCTCTTCGGGGTGCGCGCCGTGGTCATGGCGATCCGCTGGCACGGGATCGAGGCCACCGACGCGCCGCTCGCGGGCTGGATGACCCCGCGCTACGTGTCGCATTCCTGGCAGGTGCCGCCGGAGGTGGTGGGCGCGGCGCTCGGCATCGACCAGAACAAGCCGCGCCGGGTGACGCTGGAGCAGCTGGCCGAGGACCGCGGCGTGCCGCTCCAGACGCTGATCGACGGGCTCCAGGCCGGGATCGACAGGTTCCGGGCCGGGCATCCATGACCGACCTGTTCTTCGACCTGGTCTCGACCTTCGGCGCGGTGGTGATCGCGGTCACCACCTTCCTCTCCTGCCTCGCGGTGCCGTTCCCCTCGTCCTTCGTGATGCTGGCCGGCGGCGCCTTCGTTGCCTCGGGCGATCTTTCGGCCTGGTCGGTTCTGGGCGCGGCCTATGGCGGCGCGCTTCTGGGCGACCAGGCGGGGTTCCAGGCCGGCCGCTACGGCGGCGCGCGGCTCGAGGCGCGGCTCGCGGCGCGCCCCGCCCGCGCGGCGCTTCTCGACCGGGCGCGCGCCATGGTCGACCGCTGGGGCGGAGTGGGGGTGTTCTTCTCGACCTGGCTCGTCGCGCCGCTCGGCCCTTGGGTGAACCTGATCGCCGGGGCGACGGGGATGAACGTGCTGCGCTTCACGCTCTGGGACGCGGCGGGCGAGGCGATCTGGGTGGCGGTCTATGTCGGTCTCGGCTGGAGCTTCGCGGCGAACATCTCGACGCTGGCAAGCGTCATGGGCAACGCCGTCGCCGCGCTCGTCCTCGCCACCGCCGCCGCAGGGCTCGGCGCGCTCCTCCTCCACGCGGCCCGGCGACCGAAACCCTGAACCACGCCCGCCCGCGTCTGCTGCCCCGCCCGGAACAAGGCCCGGCACGGGCCGCCGGGCGAGCACCTGCCCGTCCCCACGGGCTGGCGCTGTTTCGACGTTTGCGCGGACCGTCGAGGTCGGAGGTATTTGGCACCATAAAGCGCACCGCTCAGCCGTTGCAGCGCCACACCACGGGCAGGCGCCCGCCCGGCTCCGCATGGTGGCGGACGGATTGCGGTGGGCCGGATCGAGGAAGGCGGGGCCAAAGCCCCCTCAACGCCCCCGAATCGGCAGAATCCGGCATCGCGGTGTACAGGTTGTGTACAGGTTGTGTACGGGTTGTGCGCGAATGGGATGCGGGACTCCGGCTCAGGCGAGCCGGGCCAGGGCGATCGAGATGAAAAGTCCGGCAAGGGCGAGCGCGATGCCGTAGCCGGCGGCGTACTGGACCAGATCCGCGCGGTTGCCGCCCCGCTTGCGGGCGGTGAAGGCGCCTATGAGCGCGCCCAGGACGAAGCCGCCGAGGACCAGGCTCATCCGCCGCCTCCGCGCCGCCGCGCCGGGCTCAGCGCGGCGATTTCGGTGAGCCGGGCGAAGACTTCCTCGTCCGAGCCGAAGCCGTAGCGCGCCCAGCCAAGTGCATCTTTTTGCACGGTTTCCGCTTCCGCGGTGCGTCCCTTCGCCGCCAGCGCCTCGGCCTTCACCATCAGGAGCGTCGACAGGAGCGCCGCGTTCTCCGCCTCCGCCACCGGCCTCAGGTTCCGGTCGACGATCTGCTGCGCCACGTCCGGCTCCCCCGACGAGAGCGCAAAGGCCGCCAGCTGCATCGCCACATGCGCCGCCTGCAACTCCGTGTCCGACCCCCTGCGATAGATCGCCCCCGCCTGCAGGAACGAGGCGATGGCCAATTCCGGCTCCGCCCCGATCGACAACCGCCCCAAGGCATACAGCGAAAACGCCGCCCTCGTGTCCTCCCAGCCCTGAGCACGAGCAATTTCAACGGCATCGCGGGCAGCGGCGCGGCGGCTCGGCGACGAGCCCGAGGGGCCGAGCGCGGCCTCGATCGCCTCGATCCAGCGCCGGGGCGTGGCACCGCTGGCCCCATCGGGCCCGCGGCGGCCGCGCGGGTTCAGGCGGTCGAGAATGTCCGGAAGGCGGGCGGCCACCTCGGCGCGGGTCATGCCGGAATGCAGCTCCCTGTCGTAGAGTACCCGCAGGACCAGCATGTCGAACCCGGTCAGAACGGTGTGGAAATTGTCGTCGTTGAACACCGAATCCGAGAGCCGGTAGAGGTCGTTCAGGGGGCCGATGGCCTGCGCCACCTCTTCGTGCAGGCAGTCGCGGATCTCCTGCGGGCTCACATCGCCGGGCAGGAACACCGCCATGCGCTCGCGTGTCTCGAGCGTGGTCCAGTCGAGTTGGGCGGAACGGCGGTTGCGGCGGAACTCGGTCCAGGAGGAGAGCCGCGGGACCACGAAACAGGCGGCTTCCGGCACCGCGCGCTGCAGGTCGCGCCGGGACACGACCTCGATGGTGATCGAGGCGGGCGTGTCGCCGGTCACCCGTGTGACGTCGAGGCCGGCCTCGCCGCGGAACCGGGCGATGAGCCGGTCTAGATCGCGGTAGAGGCTCCGGGAGGCCGGACCATGCACGCGGACGGTGATCGGACCCTCGAAACGGGTCAGGATCGGTAATTGTCGGCCGCTTTCGAGCTCGAAGGTCAGATCGAGGATGTCAGCGGCGATCGAGCGGTTCGACCGCGTGGGCTGCGCGACCCGCTGTGTGCCGAAGGTCTTCATCGGCGGCAACACGATCTCCGGCGGCACGGCGCGGCCGGTTTCGGGCTCCGGCATCTGCACGCAGGCGGCAAGGCCGAGGAAGGCCGCGAGGGCGATGCGTCGGATCATGTCACGCGCTCGTATTTGATGAAGGGTGTCACCTGGCCGATCCGGTCGTAGAGCTGCCGGGCCTGCGCGTTGAAATCCTGGGTCAGCCAGTAGACCGCGGGTGCGCCCATCCGGTCGGCCTCGGCGTACACCGCCTCGATCAGCGCCCGGCCCACGCCCTGGCCGCGAACTTCCGGATCTGCATAGAGATCCTGGAGATAGCAGACATTCTCGATTCGCCAGCCGTGACGGTGGAAGAGGTAGTGGACGAGCCCGACGGGGCGGCCTTCGAGCTCGGCGATCATCCCGTGGAAATCCTGCGGGTCGTCGCCGAGGAGGCGTTCGAAATAGGCATCGTAGATCTCCTCCGGCCGGGTCGTCTCATAGAACGCCAGATAGGCCTGCCACATCCGCCTCCAGTCGGCGTCGTCGTCGCGTCGGAGCGGGCGAATCGTGAGGGTCATGCGAGGAGTGCCAGGGTGAACAGGGACAGGACGCTCGTCCAGATGATGACAGGCGCTATGCAGTCTGTCCTCACGTGATAGAGGAGCGCAAGGGCGAACGCCATCGCACCCGAGGGTCCGGCGGCGTTGAGGGTGAAGAGGTCACGCCAGCCGCTTTCGGGGGCAAGCACCGTCATCGCCGCCCAGACGAGGAGCGGGAACACGAGGAGCTTCATCGCGGCGATGCCGGCGATGGTGGGCGAAGGCGCGAGGGCGTGGCCCGACAGGATCACGCCGAGCGCGAAGAGCGTGAGCGGCGCCGCGCCGCCGCCGGCGAAATGTGCGGCGGTGAGGACCGGTTCGGGCACGGCGAGGCCGAGCGCGTTCACGAGCAGGCCGATCGCGATCGCGATCAGGATGGGATTCGTCGCGACGCGCCGCGCGGCCGAGCCGCCTTGCGCGCTGCCGGCCCGGAGTTCCATCGACACGATGAAGAAGGCGAAGCTCGCCGATGCGTCCCACGCGACGATCGCGGTGATCGGCATTGCCGCGGTCTCGCCGTAGATCAGGTAGGAGATCGGCCAGATGTAGAGGAGCGAGTTCACGAAGACGACGGCCATGGCGAGAAGCCAGGCCTCGTTCGGCTCGCGCCTGAAGACGCGCTGGGCGACCTGGTAGGCGGCGGCGAACGCTACCAACTCGCAGGCCGCGTAGAGCGCGAGCGCCCGAAGGTCGAAGGCGGCGAAGTCGATCCGCGCGATCAGCGGGAAGATCAGCGCGGGCTGCAGGACGAGGAAGGCGATCCGGTTGATCGCCCGCGCCTCCGCCTCCGACGTGGTGCCGAGACGGCCGAGGAGGAACCCGAGCGCCAGCATCGAGAAGACCGGCAGGATGTCGTGGGTGAGAACGTCGAGCATCAGGGGCGCGGGCTGTCCGGCGCCCCGGCTGCCGGGCCTTGCCCGTCAGCGGCCCGCCCGCCAGCCGCGCCCGGATCGGCGCCGGCGACGGTGGAAGACGCGGCCGGCGGAGGCGTCCGGGGCTCTGCCCTGTCGCCCCTCGAAAGGCCCGCCGGACCTTTCGCCGCCTGCGCCGGGCCGGGGCTCACCCCCGCCCACGCGCCAGGAAGGCCAGACGTTCGAAGAGATGAACGTCCTGCTCGTTCTTGAGGAGCGCCCCGTGCAGCTTCGGCAGGAGCGACGCCCCGTCGCGCTTCAGGTCCTCCGGCGACAGGTCCTCTGCCAGGATCAGCTTCAGCCAGTCGAGCACCTCGGAGGTCGAGGGTTTCTTCTTCAGCCCCTGGACGTCGCGAATCTCGTAGAACTGGGTGAGCGCAGTGGTCAGGAGCGCGTGCTTGATTCCCGGGTGATGCACCTCGACGATCTTTCGCATCGTCTCCATGTCCGGGAAACGGATATAGTGGAAGAAGCAGCGCCTCAGGAAGGCGTCGGGGAGTTCCTTCTCGTTGTTCGAGGTGATGATGACGATGGGACGCTGCCGCGCGCGGATCGTCTCGCCGGTCTCGTAGACGTGGAACTCCATCCGGTCGAGTTCCTGCAGGAGGTCGTTGGGAAACTCGATATCCGCCTTGTCGATCTCGTCGATCAGGAGGACCACTTTCTCGTCCGCCTCGAAGGCCTGCCAGAGCTTGCCCTTGCGGATGTAGTTCGCCACGTCGTGGACCCGCGCGTCGCCGAGCTGGCTGTCCCGGAGACGGGAGACGGCATCGTATTCGTAGAGCCCTTGCTGGGCCCGCGTGGTCGATTTCACGTGCCACTCGATGAGCGTGAGCCCGAGCGATTCCGCCACCTGACGGGCCAACTCGGTCTTGCCGGTTCCGGGCTCTCCCTTCACCAGTAGCGGGCGTTCCAGGGTCACTGTCGCGTTGACCGCAACAGTCAGGTCGCGGGTCGCGACATAGGCGTCGGTACCGTTAAATTTCATCGGAAATGCAAGGCTCTCGGGGCGATCGTTGATGGTAGCGTAACGTCAGCGCCGGCCAGCTTCAAGAAGCCGAGATCGGATAGTGACAAGGGGCGGGGGTTGCGGTATGTCCCCGGCCAAAGGAGGCGCACCAGTGGACAACACGCGTATGGATGCAGCCGCCGGAGTGCAGAAGGGAAAGCGTATGAAGGCCGAGGTATTTCTGCCTGATGACTATCGCCCGGCTGAAGATGAACCGTTCATGAACGACCGCCAGCTCGAATGGTTCCGCCGCGAGCTCCTCCGCCAGAAGAACGAGCTTCTGAGCGACTCGAAATCCACCATCGCGGGCCTGCAGGACGGCACAAGGAACATCCCCGACATCGCCGATCGGGCGAGCGAGGAGACCGACCGGGCGCTGGAACTCAGGATTCGCGACCGGCAGCGCAAGCTGGTCTCCAAGATCGACGCCGCTCTGCGCCGGATCGACGAGGGCGAGTTCGGCTATTGCAACGAGACGGGCGAGCCGATCTCGCTGAAGCGGCTCGTGGCGCGGCCCACGACGACGCTCAGCCTCGAGGCGCAGGAGCGCCACGAGCGCCGCGAGAAGGTCCATCGCGACGATTGATTTACCGAAGGCCCGCATCCGGCGGGCCGCCAGTCCTTCTGGGGAGGAGGAGGGAGCGCCGGGGCCGCAAGGTCACCGGCGCTTTCGGTTTCAGGCGGGCCGGCGGCGGGGCGTCCGGTAGAGCGGCCTGGGGATGATCGGGAGGTCGCCGCTTCCGGCGTAGTCGAAGCCGAAGCCCACGGAATAGGCGGGTAGGCCGATCAGCGACGCGACGGCGGCGTGGAGGTCGACCGCGTAGACGAACTCCTGCTCGCGCGCGACGAGAAGATCCTCGATCGAGGCCGGGGTGACGTCGGTGCCGAGCCCTGCCAGCGCCGCGGCTCCGTCGAGCTCCGGTCCCTTGCCGGCCTCCGGCCCGTCGGGGTCGAAATAGTCGGGACAGGACAAACAGTTGGCGACAAGCTTGCCGCGGCTATAGGCGGTGATCGCGAGAAGGTCGTCGTCATGGTTCTCGACCTGTACCGCGTCGGTCGCAAACCTTTCCGCGAGGCCGCCGACATGGGTGTCCGTCTCGGTCGGGTCGTCGCTGAGAGCGGCGTCCGCGAAGCAGGTCCAGCCGTTTTCGGATGGTCCCGCGAACACCCGGGTTTGAGGTCCGAGCGCCGCGACTACCGTGTCCGGAGGAACCCCGCGGATCGAGACGTTGATGTAGAAGTGACCCATGGTTCCAGTCCGATGTTGAGCCTTTCTGCGCCTCGCTATAGCGCTATTCGGGCATATGCATGGCGCGGGAGGAACGGGCGTGACGCTTCGGGGAGCCGAGATCAGCGTCGTCGGCGGCGGCGTGGCGGGGCTCGCGACGGCGCGGGCGGCGGCGTTGCGCGGGGCGCGGGTGCGGCTTTTCGAGCAGGCGCCGGAGATTGCCGAGGTGGGGGCGGGGTTGCAGATCAGCCCGAACGGGCTCCGGGTGATCGACGCGCTGGGGCTCGGGGCGGCGCTGCGGCGCGTTTCGCTGAAGGCGCGGGCGGTCGTCTTGCGCGAGGGCGCTTCGGGGCGCGTGGTGCTGCGGCTCGATCTCGGGAAGGCGCCGGGCGACTACCTTCTGGTCCATCGCGCGCGGCTGATCGGGGTGCTTGAAGAGGGCGCGCGGGCGGCGGGGGTCAAGATTGCGCTGGGCACGCGCTGTGATCCGGGTGGCGAAGGGGTCACGCTGGCCGCCGACGGTCTCCATTCTGCGCATCGCGCCGCGCTGAACGGTGCGGGGGCGCCGTTCTTCACCGGTCAGGTGGCCTGGCGGGCGGTGATCGCCGAGGAGGGCGCGGCGCCGGTGGTGGAGGTGTTCATGGGGCCGGGGCGGCATCTGGTGAGCTATCCGCTGGCGGGCGGTCTGCGGAACATCGTCGCGGTCGAGGAGCGCGGAGCCTGGGCCGAAGAGGGTTGGACCCACGAGGACGATCCCGCGGCGCTGCGTGCGGCCTTCGCGGGGTTCGAGCCGCGGGTCAGGGGCTGGCTCGCCCGGGTCGGGCAGGTACATCTCTGGGGTCTGTTCCGGCATGAGGTGGCGGCGCAGTGGCACGATCCCGAGGGGCGCGTGGCGCTTCTGGGCGACGCAGCGCATCCGACGCTGCCCTTCCTCGCCCAGGGCGCCAACCTGGCGCTCGAGGATGCCTGGGTGCTGGCCGCCTGTCTCGACCGCGCGCCCGGCGCCGCCGGGATGGCGGCCTATCAGGCGGCGCGGCGGGCGCGGGCGATCAAGGTCGTGAACGGCGCGACGGCGAACGCGCGCAACTATCATCTGACGGGCCCGCGTCGCGTGCTTGCGCACAATGCGCTGCGTCTTGCCGGGCGGCTTGCGCCGGGTGCGGCTCTTCGACGGTTCGACTGGCTCTATGGGTATGATGCGACTGCAACTGCACATATCTGACTGAAACTGTCACCTTTCTGCTTGACCTCGCCAGTGGTATTTCCGAGTAATGCACTCGGAATTTAGATACCGTTGGAGAAACCCATGCCGCGCCTCGAGTCTTTCGCCTCCATCCTGGCCCTGTCGGCCGCCCTGTCGGGGCAAGCCGTCGCCGAAGAGGTCAACATCTATTCGTCCCGCCACTACGACACCGACGAGCAGCTCTATGGCGAGTTTACTGAAAAGACCGGCATCGTGGTGAACCGGATCGAGGGCGATGCCGACGAGTTGATCGCGCGGATGGTGGCCGAGGGGCAAAACAGCCCGGCCGATGTCTTCATCGCGGTCGACACCTCGCGGATGGAACGGGCGAAGAATGCCGGGATCCTGCAGCCGGTCGAGAGTGCGGTGCTGGAGGAGCGGATCCCGGCCAAGCTCCAGGACGCCGAGAACGAATGGTTCGGCTTTTCGCAGCGGGCGCGGGTGATCTTCTACTACAAGGACCGCGTGACCGAGCCGCCGCTGACCTATGCCGCACTCGCCGACCCGGCCTACAAGGGGCTGGTCTGCATTCGCTCCTCGACCAACACCTACAACCAGACGCTCCTCGCCTCGATCATCGAGCACGAGGGCGCGGAGAAGGCCAAGGCCTGGGCCGCGGGCATCGTCGCCAACATGGCGCGCGATCCGCAGGGCGGCGATACAGACCAGCTCAGGGGGCTCGTCTCGGGCGAATGCGGGATCGCGGTGTCGAATACCTATTATTTCGCCCGCGCGCTTCGGACCGACGTGGAGGGCGTGACCGAGGGGCTCGACAAGATCGGCTGGGTATTCCCCGACCAGGACGGCAACGGCGCGCATGTGAACCTTTCGGGTGCCGGCGTCGCCGCCCATGCGCCGCACCGGGAGGCCGCGGTGGCGTTCCTCGAATATCTCGCCTCGGACAGCGCGCAGATCTATTTCTCGCACGGCAATGACGAGTATCCGGCGGTGGCTGGCGTGCCGCAGGCGGAATCGGTGGAAAAGCTGGGGCCGTTCAAGGCCGACGAGGTCAGCCTTTCGGCGGTGGCGAAGAACATTCCGCTGGCTCAGGAAATCTTCAACGAGGTCGGCTGGGAGTGAGACCCGCCGCGTGGCGCGGTCGTTACCGGGCAGGGACGACCGTGCCGACAAGCGGGCCGAGCGGGAAGCCGATATCGTGTCGGCCGAGATCGGGAGCGTAGAGCCGCGAGACCTTGCCGTCGATATAGAGCGCGTCGGGCGTTCCGAGACGGTCGCGGAACAGGCGCGCGAAACGGTGAAAGTTCACCGGGGCGTCGGTGATCGCAAAGACCACGGTGCCGTCGGGGCGGACGCCGACCCCGTTCCGGATGTAGCGTGAGGTGCCGTTCTCCAGAAAGCGGGGGTGGAGCGCGCCGCCGACCGCCAGCATCGGTCCGGCTTGCGCGGCGTAGCGGCAGGCGGGGCGCGTGCGGTCGTAGTCGAGGGTTTCCAGCACCTTGGCCCAGCCTTCGCCGATACAGAACACGCCGTTCGGCAGCATCCCGAAATTGCCTGGTCCGGCAGAGGTGACGAGGTGCGAAATCTCCTGGCCGTCCTCGATATAGAGGCCGACCGGGCTCCGGTCCTGGTGATACATGGCGCCGTTCATGGCGAAGCCGAGTTTTTCGCCGTCGAGCGCTAGAGCGGCCTCGAGCCGGTCGAACGTGCCGAAGACCTGGCCGTCGGGGGCGAGGTACCAGAGCCGAAGCGTTTCCGCGGCGGGATCGACCTCACAGGCGGTGTACGGCAGGTCTTCGAAGACGTCCGAGCGGCAGGTGGCGGCATCTGCGCTGGCACCCCAGACGAGCGCCAGGGCGAGGCTAGTCGCTTTCCACATCGCGGCGCACGGTATCCTGCGAGAAGAGCCGGCGCGCCTCATCCATCCGGTCAAACGTGTCGTCGAGGACGAAGCGCAGCTCGGGCGCGAACTTGAGCTCCAGCCCCTTGGCGACGGTGCGGCGGATCTCGGCACGGTTGCGCTTGAGCGCGGCCAGCGCGGTCTCGGGTTCGCGGCCGCCGAGCGGCAGGAGATAGACCGTTGCGAGCTTGAGGTCGGGCGAGGCGCGCACCTCGCTCACCGTGATCGAAATCGCGTTGAGGTCCGGGTCGTGAATGTCGCCGCGGGCCAGCACCTCCGAGAGCCGGCGCCGGATCAGTTCTCCGACGCGAAGCTGGCGTTGCGAGGGGCCGGAACCGGGTGTGGAGCGGGTCCTGGGCATGCTTCCGATCTAGGCCAGCGCGCGGCGGGTCGCAAGCGGGGTTTGCGCTGCGGGCGCGGCGCGGTAAGGAGAGCGCCGGTAGCGGGAAGGGCGCGAGCGATGACGGAGAAGCCGGGGATCGTGGTGACAGGGGCCTCGGGGCGGATGGGGCAGATGCTGATCCGAACCGTGCTTGAGAGCCCCGACGCGCGTCTGGTGGGCGCGGTGGACCGGGCGGGCCATGCCTGGATCGGCCGCGATCTGGGTGAGGCGATGGGCGGCGCGACACTGGGCGTGAAGGTGACGGACGATCCGCTCGAGCCTTTCGCGGCCGCGCAGGCGGTCCTGGATTTCACGTCGCCCGCGGCCTCGCTCGACTATGCGGCACTGGCGGCGCAGACGCGCGCGGTCCATGTGATCGGGACGACGGGGCTCACCGAGGCACAGCTTGCCGCGCTCGAGCCCGCGTCGCGCCATGCGGTGATCGTGCAGGCGGGGAACATGAGCCTCGGTGTGAATCTCCTGACGATCCTGACGCGCAAGGTGGCCGAGGCGCTCGGCCCGGAATTCGATATCGAGATCTTGGAAATGCATCACCGGCACAAGGTCGATGCGCCCTCGGGCACGGCGCTGATGCTGGGCGAGGCGGCGGCGGAGGGGCGCGGCGTCGCGCTTGCGGCGGTGGCCGAGCGCGGGCGCGACGGGATTACCGGGGCGCGCAACGCGGGCGCGATCGGCTTCGCGGCGCTCCGTGGCGGCGACGTGGTGGGCGAGCACGACGTGATCTTCGCGGGCGCGGGCGAACGGCTGATCCTGCGGCATGTGGCGACCGACCGGTCGATCTTCGCGCGCGGCGCGCTCAGGGCGGCGCTCTGGGGCCAGGGGCAGAAGCCCGGGCGCTACGACATGGTGGACGTTCTCGGGCTGCGCTGAGCGCGCGGCTCAGAAGTCGACGGCAATACCCTTCTTCTCCCAGTCGCCATAGCGAACCGGTTCGGGCCCGTCGCGGCCGCCCAGTTCGGGCGGCAGATCGGGCGCCTTGGCCGCCTTGCGGCGCGCTTCCGCCTCGGCAAGCGCACGTTGCGCCGCAGGGGGAAGGTCGGGTTTCTCCGGCGTATCCACGGGCTCGGCCATCCTTGTTCCGTCGCCTGCCTTGATATACCCCGCGCGGGGCCGGTCGCAAGGAAGGGATAGGATGCAGGAGCCGCAGGGTCTCGACGCGCGCCGCGCGGCGCTCGATCTGATCGACGGGGTGACGGGCGGGGGGCGGCTTCTGAGCGAACTGCGGCTGCCGCCGGGGCTGGTGCCCGAGGCGCGGGCGCGGGCAGAGCGGCTGGCGGCCGACACCTTGCGCTGGGCGCAGCGGGCCGACCGGGTGCTGGGGCCGCATCTGCGGCTGAAACCCCGGGTGCGGACGCATGGCGCCTTGCGGCTGGCGCTCTGGGAGATGCTTGGCGAGGGCGCGCCGGCCCATGGCGTGGTGAATGCCGCGGTCGCGCTGGTGCGCGAGCGGGAGGAGACACAGGGGCAGGCGGGTCTGGTGAACGCGATCCTGCGGAAGATCGCGGCCGCGCCGCCCGACTGGGATGCGCTGCCGGTGCCGGAACTGCCGAAGTGGCTGCGGAAGCCCTTGGTCGCGTCCTGGGGCAAAACGGCGGTCGCGGCGATGGAGGCGGCCCATGCGGCGGGTGCGCCGCTGGACCTGACGCCGGCACGGCGCGCGCCGTTGGACCTGGCCGGGGCCATAGGTGCTGAACTGCTGCCGACGGGGAGCTTGCGGCTGGCGGCGCCGGGGCAGGTGTCACTTCTGCCGGGCTACGAGGCAGGGCAATGGTGGGTGCAGGACGCGGCCGCGGCCCTGCCGGCGCGGGCGCTGGGGGCGAAGTCCGGCGAGCGGGTGCTCGACCTCTGCGCGGCGCCGGGCGGCAAGACCTTGCAGCTAGCGGATGCTGGCGCGCATGTTTCCGCGCTCGACATTTCCGAGGCGCGGATAGCGCGGGTTTCGGAGAACCTCGCGCGCTGCGGGTTCAAGGCGGAGATCGTGGTGGCCGATGCGCTCGACTGGGCGCCCGAGGCACCGTTCGACGCGGTGCTGCTCGATGCGCCCTGTTCGGCGACGGGGACGATCCGGCGGCATCCGGACCTGCCGCATGCCAAGGACGCAAGCGGGCTCAAGGACCTCGCCGCCTTGCAAGCGAAGCTGATCGACCGGGCGCTGGAGATGTTGGCGCCGGGCGGGCGGCTGGTGTTCTGCACCTGTTCGCTGCTGCCCGAGGAGGGTGAGGGGCAGGTGAGAGAGGCGCTGGCCCGGCATCCGGCGCTGGAACTCGACCGGGACGCGCTGGCGCTGCCGGGGATCGAGCCCGAATGGATCGGAGCAGAGGGGCTGCGGCTCCGGCCGGATTACTGGCCGGTGCGGGGCGGGATAGACGGGTTTTTCGTGGCCGCCCTGCGAAAGCCCGCCGGGGGCGCAGGCAGCCGATGACAGCGGCGGCGCAAGGGGTTACACTTCACCACTACAATGCGTGCCGGATCCACCGGCGCCGAGGCAGGATCTGAGACCCGTGTCCGAGACGCACGACTGGAGTTCGCGCCGCTGGCGCGCCATGAACCGGATTCACGCGCGGGGCGCGGGTCTTGGCCGGCGCGCGAAGGCGTTCACCAGCCAGCCGGAACCCAGGACGATTGGCAGTTTCAACCGGGGACGGCAGCTTTGCGCGGGGAATTTCCTGTTCGCGGGCTATCTCGTCGAGGCACCCGAGGCGGAGATCTGGGACCTGCCGATGCCCGACGAGGCCTTCGAGATGGAGGTTCACGGGTTCGAGTGGCTCGACGATCTGGCGGCAGTGGGCGATCTCGGCGCGCGGCACCGGGCGCAGCAATGGACCCATGACTGGGTGGCCCGCTTTGGGCGCGGCGCCGGGCCGGGCTGGCATCCCGACCTGACCGGGCGGCGGCTCCTGCGCTGGCTGTGCCACGCGGTGCTCCTGCTGAACGGGGCCGAGACGAAAACCGGGGAGGTCTTCTTCAAGGCCTTGTCCCGGCAGACGAATTTTCTCGCAAGGCGCTGGAAGGCGGCGGATCCCGGCCTGCCCCGGTTCGAGGCGCTGGCCGGGCTGATTCAGGGCGCCCTGTCGCTCGCCGGGATGGAACGGCACCTGACCCCTGCGGTGAAGGCGATCGCGCGGGAATGTGCGGCGCGGATCGACGAGGAGGGCGGAATTCCCTCGCGCAATCCGGAGGAGCTCCTCGACGTTTTCGTGCTCTTGACCTGGACGGTGGATGCGCTGGCCGAAGCCGGGAAGACGCCGCCCGAACCGCTCGTCAGCGCGGTGCAGCGGATCGCGCCGACGCTCAGGACGCTGCGCCATGCCGACGGCGGGCTGGCGCGGTTCCATGGCGGGGGGCGCGGCCTCGACGGGCGGCTCGACCAGGCGCTGGCGGCCTCGGGCATAAGGCACATGCGGCACAAGGGCCTGTCTATGGGCTTCGCGCGGCTCTCACACGGCCGCACCACCGCGATCATCGACGCCGCGCAGCCGCCGCACGACATCCATTCGCTCGACGGGCACGCCTCGACGCTCGCATTCGAGCTGACGAGCGGTCGTCGGCCGGTGATCGTGAATTGCGGGTCGGGCAAGACCTTCGGGTCGAACTGGCGGCGTGCGGGGCGCGCGACGCCGTCGCATTCGACGTTGGCGATCGAGGGCTATTCCTCCTCGCGGCTGGGTGGGCACGGTTTCATCGCCGGGCGGAAGACCGAGCTCCTGCTCGACGGGCCGAAGGATGTGACCTGCTCGAAGCGCGACGAGGATATCGCGGCGCTGGTGCTTAGCCATGACGGCTACCTGCGCACGCATGGGCTGATCCATCATCGGCGGCTGGAGCTGGCCTCGGACGGGCGCAGCCTGATCGGGGACGATTCGCTTTCGGCGCTGACGCCGGAGGCCGAAGCGATCTTCGACAAGGTGTTCGATCGGGCGGGCGGTGTGGGCGTGCCATTCGCGGTGCGGTTCCACCTGCATCCCGACGTGCAGGCGGCGCTCGACATGGGCGGGACGGCGGTGTCGATGGCGCTGAAGTCGGGCGAGATCTGGGTGTTCCGTCACGACGGCGCAGCGGAACTGACGCTGGCGCCCTCGGTTTATCTCGAACGCGGGCGGCTCTCGCCCAGGGCAACGAAGCAGGTGGTGCTGTCATCGGTGGCGACGGGCTATGGCAGCCGTATCGGCTGGACCTTGGCCAAGGCACAGGATACCCCCGCGCATATCCGCGACCACGTGACCGAAGAGGACCTGGCCGCGAGCGACCGCTGACGACCGCCCGGGGGTGACATGGCCGAACTGGTACCGCTGAAACGCGCGCTGATTTCCGTTTCCGACAAGACCGGGCTGGTGCCCTTCGCAGAGGCGCTCGCCACGCGCGGCGTGGAGTTGGTCTCCACCGGCGGCACCGCCACGGCGCTCCGCGCCGCAGGGCTGGCGGTGCGGGACGTCTCCGATCTGACCGGTTTTCCGGAGATGATGGACGGGCGGGTAAAGACGCTGCATCCCAAGGTGCATGGCGGGCTTCTGGCGCTCCGGGACAACCCGGAGCATGCGGCGGCCATGGCAGAACACGATATCGCGGCGATCGACCTTCTGGTGGTGAACCTCTACCCGTTCGAGGCGACGGTGGCGAAGGGCGCGGACTACGACGCCTGCATCGAGAATATCGACATCGGCGGCCCGGCGATGATCCGTGCGGGCGCCAAGAACCACGCCTTTACGACGGTGGTCACCGATACCGAGGATTACGGCGCGGTGCTGGCCGAGCTGGAGGCGCAGGGCGGTGCGACCTCCTATCCGTTCCGGCAGGGCATGGCGGCGAGGGCCTATGCCCGGACCGGCGCCTATGACGCGGCAGTGTCCTCTTGGATGGCCGCCGCGCTCGGCGACACCGCGCCGCGCCGCCGCGCCTTCGCCGGTACGCTGGCGCAGGGGCTGCGCTACGGCGAGAACCCGCACCAGCAGGCCTCGATCTATCTGACGGCCGAGAACCGGCCGGGCGTCGCGACCGCACGGCAGGTGCAGGGCAAGCAGCTTTCCTACAACAACATCAACGACACCGATGCGGCGTTCGAGCTGGTGTCGGAATTCCTGCCCGCCGACGGGCCAGCCTGCGCGATCATCAAGCACGCGAACCCCTGCGGCGTGGCGCGCGGTGGGAGCGTTCTGGAGGCCTACAAGAAGGCCTACGATTGCGACCGGGTCTCGGCCTTCGGCGGGATCGTGGCGCTGAACCGGGCGCTCGACCGGGAGACGGCCGAGGAGATCTGCGAGATCTTCACCGAAGTGGTGATCGCGCCCGAGGCGGATGCCGACGCCGTGGCGGTCTTCGCGGCGAAGAAGAACCTCCGCCTCCTGACCACCGGCGCACTGGCCGATCCCGCGGCGCCAGGGCTGGCGATCAAGCAGGTCTCGGGCGGGTTCCTGGTGCAGGATCGCGACGCCGCGCTGACCGGCGGGGAACTGAAGGTGGTGACGAAGCGCGCGCCGACCGAGGCGGAGATGGCGGATCTCATGTTCGCCTGGACCGTGGCGAAGCATGTGAAGTCGAACGCCATCGTCTATGCCAAGGGCGGCGCGACGGTGGGGATCGGCGCGGGACAGATGAGCCGGGTGGACTCGGCGCGGATCGCGGCACGGAAGGCGGGCGACATGGCCGAGATGCTGGGCATGGCCGAGGCACCGACCATCGGGTCGGCGGTGGCCTCGGACGCGTTCTTTCCGTTCCCCGACGGGCTCCTGACGCTGGCCGAGGCCGGGGCGACGGCTGTGATCCAGCCCGGCGGCTCGATGCGCGACGACGAGGTGATCGCGGCGGCGGACGATGCCGGCCTCGCCATGGTGTTCACCGGCATGCGGCACTTCCGGCACTGAGGTCGCGTGCCATTGACGACGAGACGCCGGGTTGCCGCTCGTCCACTCCCGAAAGGGAAGGAGGCGGAACGCGAGGGTTGCGCGTGGCGCCGGGGCCGCTATGGCTCGGGAACGGTTTGGGAGCGGGCGAAACATGCGGGTGATGGCACTGGTGGCACTGGCGGTCTTTTGCCTCGACCAGCTGTCGAAGATCGTCATCGTGCACCTCATGGGACTGGACGACGTCAAATCCCTCGACGTCTTGCCGCCCTACCTGAATTTCCGCATGGCCTGGAACCGGGGCATCAATTTCGGCCTGTTCGCCTCCCACAGCGAGCTCGTGCGCTGGGGCTTCGTCGTCCTGGCGCTGGCGATCGTGGGCTGGGTTGTCTGGTGGGTCCGGCGCGAGCCCGAGGGCCTCTGGTCGCGGATCTCGGCGGGGCTCCTCGTGGGCGGGGCGCTCGGCAACGTGATCGACCGGGTGATCTACGGCGCCGTGGCGGATTTTCTCAACATGTCCTGCTGCGGCTGGGAAAACCCCTCGTCGTTCAACGTGGCGGACATCGCGATCTTCGCGGGCGCGGTCGGGCTGATCCTCTTCACCGGCCGGAGCGGAGCGCGTGACGCGGCCGACAAAAGCGGCTAGAAGGCGCGGGAGACCGGGAGGGCCGATGACGGGCATAGGACGGGCAACGATCATACTGGGCTGCGCGCTGGCGCTGGCGGGTTGTGCCCGCGGCACGCCGGATCTTCTGGTGGTCCCCGCGAGCGACGGGCCGGACGAGTTCTCGGTCCTGCCGACGCGGCCACTGGAGATGCCGGCCGACATGGCCGCACTCCCGGCGCCGACGCCGGGCGGCGCGAACCTCGCCGACGCGCGGCCCGAGGCCGACGCGGTGGCCGCGCTCGGCGGCAACGCAGCTGCGACGAACCGGGGCGGCACCGATGGCGCGCTCGTTGCCTATGCCACGCGGAACGGAGTGTCCCCCGACATCCGTTCGGCGCTGGCCACCGAGGATCTGGCCTTCCGCAAGGCCAATGACGGGCGGGTTCTCGAGCGCGCGTTCAACGTGAACCTCTACTATGGCGCCTACGAGAGCCAGTCGCTCGACCAGCACCAGGAGCTCGAACGATTCAGAAGGTTGGGCGTGGCCACGCCCGCGGCGCCGCCGCCCCCGGCGGAAGAATAGCGATCACAAGACCTTGGGTGGGGTTGAACCGGCGCGGGAACGACGTACCTGTCGCCCAGAGCAGACGGAGAGACCGCCGATGATCCGACGACGCGTTGCAGGCCTGGCCTGCGTGTTCGCCCTGAGTGCCGCCGCAACCGTTCCCCTTTCGAAACCCGCCCAAGCCGCCGATGTCACGTCCTTCACGCTGGAGAACGGGCTCGACGTGGTGGTGCTGGAAGATCACCGCGCTCCGGTCGTGGTGCAGATGGTCTGGTACCGGGTCGGCGCCGCCGACGAGGAGCCGGGCAAGTCGGGCCTCGCGCATTTCCTCGAACACCTGATGTTCAACGGTACCGAAACGGTGCCCGAGGGGGTCTTTTCCGACACCGTCGCCGCCAATGGCGGGTCGGACAACGCCTTCACCTCGCAGGACTACACCGCCTATTTCCAGCGGGTCGCGGCCGACCGGCTGGACCTGATGATGGAGATGGAAGCGGACCGTATGGTCAATCTCATCATCGATCCGGAATCGGTGGATGCCGAACGCCAGGTGGTGCTTGAAGAGCGTAACATGCGCACCGAGAACGACCCGGGTGCGTTGCTGGCCGAACAGCGCGGCGCGGCGCAATACCTGAACCACCCCTACGGCAAGCCGATCATCGGCTGGAAGCACGAGGTCGAGGCGCTGACCCGCGACGACGCGCTCGCCTTCTACCGGCTGCACTATGCGCCGAACAACGCGACTCTGGTGGTCGCGGGCGACGTGACGCCCGACGAGGTGCGGGCGCTCGCTGAAAAGCACTATGGACCGATCCCTGCGAACCCGGCGATCAATGTGCGCCACCGGGTGACCGAACCGCCGCAGATCGCCGAGCGCCGCGTCATCATGGAAGATCCGCGCGTGGCGCAACCGGTGGTGATCCGCACCTATCTCGCTCCCGAGCGCAATCCGGGCGACCAGCGCGAGGCGGCAGCGCTGACGTTGTTGTCGCAGGTGCTGGGCGGGTCGGGGATCACCTCGGTTCTTGCGCAGAAGCTGCAGTTCGAGACGCAGGATTCGATCTATACTTCGGCCTTCTACGACGGCACTTCGCTCGACGAGACGACTTTCGGCGTAGTCACCGTGCCGGCCGAGGGTATGAGCCTTGCCGAGGGCGAGGCGGCGCTCGACAAGGCGCTCGCGGCGTTCCTCGAGGAAGGAATCGACGACGACCAGCTTGCCCGGATAAAGACGCAGATCCGCGCCTCGCTGATCTATCGCGAGGACGATATCGAGGGGTTGGCGAATTCCTACGGCAACGCGCTGACATCAGGGCTGACGCTCGAGGATATCGAGGCCTGGCCCGATCTCCTCGCCGATATTTCGGAGGACGAGATCATGGCGGCCGCGCGCAAGGTGATGGACCGGCGCCAAGCGGTGACCGCATGGCTGAGCGCACCCCGGGGTACCGAACCGGAGGTGATGCAATGATCCGCGCCGTTTTCGCCGCCGTCGTCACGGCGTTTCTGCCGCTTTCTGGCATGGCCGCCGTTGATATCGAAGACGTGAAAACCCCGGGCGGGTTCACTGCCTGGCTGGTCGAGGAGCATTCGATTCCTTTCGCGGCTATCGAAATCCGGTTCCACGGCGGCACCTCTCTCGATGCGCCGGGCAAGCGCGGCGCGGTCAACCTGATGACCGGGCTGATCGAGGAAGGCTCTGGCGAGATGGACAGCCAGGAATTCGCAGCGGCGCGCGAGGCGTTCGCGTCCTCGATGCGCTTTGACAGCGGCCGCGACACGCTCTCGGTCTCGTTCCGCTTCCTGACCGAGAACCGCGACGCCTCGGTGGCTCTCCTCAAGCAGGCGCTGACCGATCCGACCTTCTCCGAGGACGCGCTCGAGCGGGTGCGGGCGCAGGTGATCTCGGGGATCCGCTCGGATGCCACCGATCCGGGCGAGATCGCGCGCGCGAAGTTCGACGCACTCGCCTGGGGCGACCACCCCTACGGCACGCCGCAGGAGGGCAGCCTCGAAAGCGTCTCGGCGCTGACCCGCGACGACATGGTGGCGGCGTTCCAGGCGGTCATCGCTAAGGACCGGGTCTATGTGGGTGCGGTGGGCGACATCACGCCGGAGGAGCTCTCGGCGGTGCTCGACACGCTTCTGGGCGATCTCCCCGAGGCCGGCGCGCCGCTGCCGCCCAAGGCAACGTTCCAGCTGCCTGCGGATGAGACGGTCGTCGATTTCGACACGCCACAGGCAGTGGCGATCTTTGGCCATGAAGGTATCGAGCGCGACGACCCGGATTTCTTCGCGGCCTACATTCTGAGCGAGATCCTGGGCGGCCACGGGGTCTCTTCGCGGCTGACCCAGGAGGTGCGCGAGAAGCGCGGGCTGACCTACGGGATCGGCGCCTATCTGGTGCCGATGGATCTCGGCGCCATGGCGATCGGGCAGGTAGCGACGGTGGCCGAGCGGATGCCCGAGACGATCGACGTGGTGCGCGCGGAATGGGCGCGGATTGCCGAGGAGGGCGTCACGGAGGACGAGCTGGAGGCGGCGAAGCTCTACCTAACGGGTGCCTATCCGCTGCGCTTCGACGGCAACGGGACCATCGCGCAGATCCTCGTCGGAATGCAGATGGACGGGTTGCCGATCGACTATATCGCGACACGGAACGACAAGGTGAACGCGGTGACGCTTGCCGAGGCGAACCGGGTGGCGAAGCGGATCTACCGGCCCGATGAGCTGGGTTTCATCGTTGTCGGCCCCGAGGCGGCGGTGTCGCCGGCGAACTAGCTCCGGCACCGAGAGAGATTGTAGAATCGCGGCGGGACATGCTACCTCTTGTAGCATGTCCCTTGACGACCCCAAGATAAGCGCAGTTCCGCGGCGGATCCGGCCGCTGGACGAGGCGGCCGTGAACCGCATCGCGGCGGGCGAGGTCGTCGAGCGGCCCGCCTCGGCGGTGAAGGAACTCGTCGAGAATGCGCTCGATGCCGGCGCGATGCGAGTGGGGATCGACTATGCCGATGGCGGGCGCACGCTGATCCGGGTGACAGACGACGGCTGCGGGATTCCGGCTTCGGAAATGCCGCTGGCGCTGGCGCGGCATGCGACCTCGAAGATCGACGGCAGCGACCTTCTCGACATCCACACTTTCGGGTTTCGCGGCGAAGCGCTGGCGTCGCTCGGTGCCGTCGGGCGGCTCGCGCTGACGTCGCGGGTGGCGGGCGGCGAGGCGCACAGGATCGAGGTGACGGGCGGGCGCGAGGGGCCGCTCCGGCCGGAGGCGGCGCGGCAGGGCACCATCGTCGAACTGCGCGACCTGTTCTTCGCGACGCCGGCGCGGCTGAAGTTCCTCCGGAGCGACCGGGCCGAGGCGCAGGCGATCGCGGACGTGGTCAAACGCCTCGCGATGGCCGAGCCCGCCGTGGCCTTCGAGCTGCGCGACCTGACGGGCAGTTCTGCGCGGGTCGTGTTCCGCGCTACGCCCGAGACCGGCGATCTGCTCGATGCGCTCCGTGGGCGGTTGTCGGCGGTGTTGGGCGCAGAATTCGCGTCGAACTCCGTCGCGGTCGATGCCGAGCGCGAGGGGCTGAGGCTGACCGGCTTTGCGGCGCTGCCCACCTATTCGCGCGGCGCAGCTGTGGCGCAGTACCTGTTCGTGAACGGGCGGCCGGTGCGGGACAAGCTCCTGATTGGCGCGCTGCGGGCGGCCTACATGGATTTCCTGTCGCGCGACCGGCATCCGGCGGCGGCCTTGTTCATCGACTGCGACCCGCACCTGGTGGACGTGAACGTGCATCCGGCGAAATCCGAGGTGCGGTTCCGCGATCCGGGGGTGGCGCGGGGGTTGGTCGTCTCGGGGGTGCGGCACGCTCTGGCCGGGGCGGGGCACAGGGCCTCGTCCACGGTCGCCGGCGCGACGCTCGGCGCGTTCCGGGCGCCCGAGGCGCGGGTCTACCAGATGGACCGGGCGCCCGGAAATCGCACGATTTCCGGGACGATTTCCGATAGGAAATCGTGGCCCGCCGTTGACGGATTCGCTGAGGCCGGCGGTGTCTTCGCACCTGCGGCGCGCGCCGAGCCTGCGCCGGATATGCCCGCGACGGACCACCCGCTGGGCGCCGCAAGGGCGCAGCTTCACGAGACCTATATCGTGGCGCAAACCGCCGACGGGATTGTGCTGGTCGATGCCCATGCCGCGCATGAGCGGCTGGTCTACGAGCGGCTGAAACGGCAGGCGGCGGAGAGCGGGATCGCGGCGCAGGCGCTATTGGTTCCGGAGATCGTCGAGCTGTCCGAGGCCGATGCGGCGGAGCTCTTGGGCGAGGCAGAGGCGCTCGCGCGGCTGGGGCTCGATATCGAGCCCTTTGGGCCTGGCGCGGTGGCGGTGCGCGCGACGCCGGCGCTTCTGGGCAATGTCGATGCGGCGGCGCTTTTGCGCGACGTCTTGGACGAGATCGGCGCGGGCGACGGGCCGCTCACCGTGCAGGGGCGGATCGAGGCGGTGCTGTCGCGGGTGGCCTGCCACGGCTCGGTCCGGGCCGGGCGGCGGATGGGGGCCGAGGAGATGAACGCGCTCCTGCGCGAAATGGAGGCCACGCCGCATTCGGGCCAGTGCAATCACGGCCGGCCCACCTATGTGGAGTTGAAACTGGGCGATATCGAGAGGCTGTTCGGGCGGACATGATCACCATCGGCGACACCGCGATCGACCTATCCGACCCGGCCGTGATGGCCGTTCTGGCGGGGGCGCCGCTGATCCTGGCGGTCCTGGTCCTGCTGTTCGTGATCGCGGCCCGAGCGGGCCGGTCGGCGCGGATGGTGGTGCCGCTCGCGCAGCACCTCGAGACGCTGGGCACCCGCGTGCAGGGGCTGTCGGACGGGCAGGAGCGGCTCTCGGGCGGGCTCGCGCACGTGTCCGAGGCACAGATCACAGCGCAGAACGGCATGATGAAGCTGATGGAGGCGCGGCTGGCCGAGGTGACGCAGCGGATGAACGAGAACCTTGCAGGGACGGCGACGCGGACGGCCCGGTCGCTCGGCGAGTTGCAGCAGCGGCTGGAGACGATCGACCGGGCGCAGGCGAATATCGAGAAGCTCTCGGGCGACGTGCTGGGCCTGCAGGACATCCTGTCGAACAAGCAGACGCGCGGTGCGTTCGGGGAGATCCAGCTGAACGAGATCGTCTCGAAGGCGCTGCCGCCCGACGCCTACGCGTTCCAGCACACGCTGTCGAACGGCCGCCGGGCCGATTGCCTCGTGCATTTGCCGAACCCGCCGGGGCCGATCGTGATCGACGCGAAGTTTCCCCTGGAGGCCTACGAGGCGTTGCGCGCGGCCGGCACGCAATGGGAGCGGAGCGAGGCGCAGAAGGCGATGCGGGTGGCCTTGCGCGCGCATATCAAGGCGATCTCGGAGCGCTACGTTCTGGATGGAGAGACGGCGGACGGCGCGCTGATGTTCCTCCCGTCAGAGGCGGTCTATGCCGAGCTGCACGCGAATTTCGCCGATCTGGTGCGCGAGGGCTTCGCGGCGCGGGTCTGGATCGTTTCGCCCACGACCTGCATGGCCACGCTCAACACGATGCGGGCGATCCTGAAGGATGCTCGGATGCGCGAGCAGGCGGGCGCCATACGCAAGGCGCTCCGGCTTCTCCACCGCGACGTGGAACTGGTGGTAGAGCGTGTGGGGAAGCTCGACAACCATTTCCGGCAGGCGCGGGAGGATGTCGAAGGGATCGGCATCGCCGCCGAGCGGGCGGGCAAGCGCGCGGCGCGGCTCGACAGTTTCGATTTCGAGGAGCTGGCGAAGGATGCCGATGCGGCGCCCATGGGCGCGCTCAGGGCTCCCACGGCGGCTGAATAAGCGGGGAAGGTGTCTTCCGAGGATCCGCGCCGACGATGGCGCACCTGCGCGGCGCCTTCGAGGTGGCGGCGCCGACTTGGTGACCCAGTCGATTTCGCAGGGGGCTGGGACTCGACCGTTGAGAGTGCGGGGTCTCTTCCGGGCTCGCCGCCGGCCCTGAATCTGGCGAGGGACGGCCCTTGGGATCGGATTTCGGCGGGCCGATCCGCACCCATGTCGCCCCGCGCGATCAAGCCGTTCTCCCTTGCCTGCCCGGGGCAATCACGCTTCACTGGAGCGAAACGAGAGGAGCGCCCGCGCATGCTCAACATCTCCACCGGCAAGGTCGTCCGGGTGATCTTTCTGGCCCGTGAATACGGCCCGGAAAGCCGGCATCTCCGTGACTACATTTCGGGGCTGAACGAGGACGAGGCGGCCAATCTCGTGGCGCTGATGTGGGTCGGGCGCGACAGCTTCGACGCCTCGGAGTTCGAGGAGGCCAAGCGGACCGCGCGGGCCGAGGCGACGGCGCCGACCGAGGAATACCTCTCCGGTATCCCGCAACTTTCCGATTATCTCGAGGCCGGGCTGGAGGCGATGGGAATCGACGTGACCGACGCCGAGGATCACCTGAGGGAACACTAGGTGACACCCCCGGTCTTCGACGGGCACAACGACGCGATCCTGCGGCTGTGGAAGGGCGGGGCTCAGGCGTTGGACGGGTTCCGCGACGGCGGGGTTGGACACATCGACCTGGCCCGCGCCCGGGCGGGCGGCTTCGCGGGCGGGTTCTTCGCGCTTTTCGTGCCGAGCCCGGGGCCGTTCGACATGGCGGCGCTCGCGCATCCGCCCTACGACCTGCCGCTGCCCGACCCCTTGCCGCACGACGCCGCGCGTCTGGCGGTGAGCGAACAGGCCGAGATCCTCCTGGAACTCGACCGGCGCGGCGACCTGGCGCTCTGCCGGAGCGCGGACGAGATCGAAGCGGCGATGGCGGCGGATACCATGGCCGCGCTGATGCATCTCGAGGGCGCGGAGGCGATCGGCCCGGATCTGGAGGAACTGGACTGGCTCCACGCGCTTGGCCTGCGCTCGATCGGGCCTGTCTGGAGCCGCCCGACGATCTTCGGCCATGGCGTACCGTTCCGCTTCCCGTCGGACGCGGATATCGGTCCGGGGCTGACCGATGCGGGGCGCCGCCTGGTGCGGGCGGCGGCGGAGATGCGGATGATCGTCGATACCAGCCACCTGAACCGGAAGGGATTCTTCGACATTGCGGAGATGGGCCTGCCGGTGGTGGCGACCCATTCCAACGCGCACGCGGTCTGTCCGACCGCTCGGAACCTCGACGACGACCAGCTCCGCGCGATCGGCGAGACGGGCGGGATGGTCGGGCTCAACTTCGCCACGGCCTTCCTGCGGGGGGACGGGCGGATGGTGCCAGGCGGCGCGCTCGACTGGATGATCCGGCATCTCGACCACATGATCGAGCACGCAGGCGAAGACCATGTGGGGCTCGGGTCCGATTTCGACGGCGCGGTGGTGCCTGAGGAAATCGGCTCGGTCGCCGGACTGGGTGTCTTGCGCGAGGAGATGGGCCGTGCCGGTTACGGTCCGGCCCTGATCGAGAAGCTCTGCTACGGGAACTGGATCTCAGCGATCCGGCGGATCGTCGGCTGAGGGCGGGCAAGTCCTTTCGGAACGACTTCCGGACGCTTCAGTAATGCGTTCGCGCGAAGGCGCGGTCGGGATGCTCCAGGTGCGGGACGGCGTTGAAGCCCGCGAGGTAGACCCCGTGCGGCTGGACGCTGATCCGGTGGATCGAGCTGTTCATGATCGGCAGGAGGACCTGCGCCATCCGCGTGGGGTCGAGCCCGAGGAGATGGCGCACGCACATGCCGATCACCCCGCCCGAGGTGATGCAGAGCACGCGCCGCCCCTCGACCGCGGCTTCGGAGAAGACCGAGGTCACGCGGGTTTCGAACTCGGCGAAGCTCTCGTTGCCGCGGATCTCGGCGCGGTGCCAGGCCTCCATCACCTGCGGCGCGTGCAGCGCGAATTCGTCCGGTCCCGGCATCGGCACCCCGTGGCGCGCCTCGAGCGCGGCGCCGAGGTTGAAATAGTCCATTTCGTTCAGACGCGGGTCGATTTCCGGATCGGGATGGCCCATCGCCGCGGCCGTCTGCCGGTGGCGGAGAAGGCTGCCCGAGAGCACCCGGTCGAACCGCGCCTCCTGCCCCGCGAGCCATTCGCCGAGCCAGCGCGCCTGGTCGCGGCCGAGGTCGCTCAGCCGGTCGTAGCCGTCTTCGTCCTGCGCTGCCGAATTGGCCTGGCCGTGCCGGACCAGCATGATCTCGCCCATGTCGTCCTCCGTTCGGGGCACGGACTACAGGGGCGGGGACGCCTTGCCAACCGGTCGGTCAGAAGCCGAATGCGCCACGCAGCGCGGGCAGGATCGTCGCTGCGAGGAGGCCGACGACCGCACCCACGCCAAGCCGTGTGGCGGGCGAGCCGAGACGCGGCGCGAAAACGCTCAGGAGGCCGCAGACGGCGGCGTAGAAAACCAGCGAGACCGGGTCCATGCCCGATCTCTAGCATGTTCGCGCGCGGGGCGGAACGCCGCTCTCGGTGCGGTTAAATGAACGTGCGTTCAAAAATTGATTTGACCTGCCGCGCGACATTGCGAAAGATCTCGGAAACGGCCCGGGGAGGGGCCGGCGCGGCCGCAAGAGCCGCGGGGAGGAAAGACGTGGACGAACCGGCGAAAGGTCCGGGAGATCTCGCCTCGATTCCGGCGCTTCTGGCGCGGAACGCGCGGCTGTTCGCGGCGCGCCCGGCCTATCGCGAGAAGGAATACGGGATCTGGCAGAGCTGGACCTGGGCTGAGACCGAGGCCGAGATCCGGGCGATGGCGCTGGGGTTCCTCGAACTGGGTCTCGCGCCCGGCGACCACGTGGCGGTCATCGGCGCGAACCGGCCCGCGCTCTACTGGTCGATGGTGGCCGCACAGATGTGCGGCGCGATCCCGGTGCCGCTCTACCAAGATGCGGTTGCCGACGAAATGGCCTACGTGCTCGACCATTGCGGCGCGCGGTTCGTGGTGGCCGAGGACCAGGAGCAGGTCGACAAAGTGCTCGAGATCGCCGACCGCGTGCCGAATGTGGAGGAGATCCTCTATCTCGACCGGCGGGGCATGCGGAAATACGACCACAGCCGGATGAACGCGCTGGCCGACGTGCAGGCCACGGGCCGCGCGGCACATGAGCGGTTCGACGACGAGCTGCGGCGGCGGACCGGCGGGCTCGGCTACGACGATACCTGCGTGATGCTCTACACTTCCGGAACGACCGGGCGGCCGAAGGGCGTGGTCCTGTCGAACCGCAACATCATCGAGACCTCGAAGGCCTCGGCCGAGTTCGACCGGCTGACCGAGCGCGAGGAGATCCTGGCCTACCTGCCGATGGCCTGGGTCGGCGATTTCATCTTCTCGATGGGCCAGGCCTATTGGTGCGGGTTCTGCACGAACTGCCCGGAATCGGCCGAGACGATGTACGAGAACCTGCACGAAATCGGGCCGACCTACTTCTTCGCGCCGCCGCGCTATTTCGAGCAGCGGATCACCATCCTGCTGATCCGGATGGAGGATGCGGGACGCTTGAAGAAGGCGATGTTCGACCATTTCATGGCGCATGCGAAGCGGGTGGGGCCGGACCTGATGGACGGCAAGCCAGTGGGGCCGTGGGACCGGCTGTGGTACCGGCTGGGCGACCTCCTGGTCTATGGGCCGGTGCGGAACCGGGCGGGGATGTCGAAGGTGCGTGTGGCCTATACGGCGGGCGAGGCGATCGGGCCGGAGATCTTCGAGTTCTGGCGCTCGCTCGGGATCAACCTGAAGCAGCTCTACGGGCAGACCGAGGCGTCGGTCTTCATCACCCAGCAGCCGGACGGTCAGGTGCGGGCCGACACGGTGGGAGTACCCTCGCCGGGCGTCGAGGTGCGGATCGGCGAGACGGGCGAGGTGTTCTACCGCAGCCCCGGCACCTTCGTGGAATACTACAAGAACGCCGAGTCGACCGCTTCGACCAAGGATGCCGAGGGTTGGGTGGCCACCGGGGACGCGGGGTTCTTCGAGGAAGGAACCGGGCATCTCAGGATCATCGACCGGGCGAAGGACGTCGGGAAGATGGCGGACGGGAGCCTCTTCGCGCCGAAATACGTGGAGAACAAGCTCAAGTTCTACCCGAACATTCTCGAGGCGGTGGTGTTCGGTGCCGGGCGCGAGACCTGCGCGGCCTTCATCAATATCGACCTGACCGCGGTGGGGAACTGGGCCGAGCGGAACAACGTGTCCTACGGCTCCTACCAGGAGCTGGCCGGGAATTCCCAGGTGCTCGACATGATCGCCGCCCATGTGGAGGAGGTGAACGCCTCGCTGGCCGGCGACGCGATGCTCGCGGGCTGCCAGATCCACCGCTTCCTGGTCTTGCACAAGGAGCTCGACGCCGACGACGGCGAACTGACCCGCACGCGAAAGGTACGGCGGAGGATCATCGAGGAAAAATATGGCGATCTCATCGCGGCGCTTTACGACGGGGCGCGGCAGGTCTCGACGGTGACCGAAGTAACCTACGAGGATGGCCGGAAAGGGTCGATCAGTGCGACGCTGGAAATCCGTGATACACGCGTAGCGCCGGTGGCCGCGAAGCCCTTGGAGGCGGCGGAATGAGCCTAGCGCGGACGCCGTGTCTTGACGGGCTTTCCGAGCCGGATCTTGGCGACCTCGGGTTTCGTCGCGGCGTGCCGCGGTTTGCCGAGCGGCGTCAGCGGGCAGAGCAGACGCTCTACCATCGCATCGAAGATGTCGTATTCCAGAGTCTTGCCCATATCATACGCTCCCCCGGGTACACACGGACCTCAACTGCGAGAATCGTAAACCCGGTCCTGCAACTTTGCTACGCCTTAAAGATTAATTTTGGATCACTTTGCGTAACAAGATGGACATTTGTCGTGTCCCGGAGGGGCAAGTGACCGGAGGCAACGGGGCAATTGTGGCAGAGGATACTCGCCGGGTCGGCGGCGTCCTGATGGAGATGAAGCACATCACGCTGCGCTTTGGAGGCGTCACCGCGATCCAGGATATCTCCTTCGATATCCGCGAGGGCGAGATCCGCGCGATCATCGGCCCGAACGGCGCGGGAAAGTCGTCGATGCTCAATGTCATCAACGGGTTATACGCGCCCTCTGCCGGCGAAATCTGGTACAAGGGTGCCCGCCGTCCGGCTATGAAACCCTACGAGGTGGCCCGCCAAGGCGTGGCGCGGACCTTCCAGAACATCGCGCTTTTCAAGGGCATGTCGACACTCGACAACATCATGGCCGGACGGAACACGATGATGCGCTCGAGCCTCTTCGCGCAGGCTCTGTGGTGGGGCCGAGCGGAGGCCGAGGAAATCGCACATCGGGAGCAGGTGGAGAAGATCATCGACTTTCTCGAAATCCAGCACATTCGCAAGACGCCGGTGGGAAAGTTGCCATACGGGCTTCAGAAGCGGGTGGAACTTGGGCGCGCGCTGGCGGCGGAACCGTCGCTTCTGCTGCTCGACGAGCCGATGGCCGGGATGAATGTCGAGGAGAAGGAGGACATGTCGCGCTTTGTCCTTGATGTGAATGACGAATTCGGGACGACGATCGCGCTGATCGAGCACGACATGGGCGTCGTGATGGACATCTCGGACCGGGTGGTCGTGATGGATTACGGCAAGAAGATCGGCGACGGGACGCCCGACGAGGTGCGGAACGCGCCCGAGGTGATCGACGCCTATCTGGGGGTGGCGCATGACTGAAACGCCACGCACAACCTGTACACAGCCTGTACACAACCCGTACACCGGAGGTGCGCCATGGAGCGCCTGAAGGCCATTCTCGTCGATCCCTTCGCCGATATGGCGGCGGCGCCGGACTTCCTCTTGCAGGTGCTCTGGGAGGGGCTGGTCTCGGGTGTGCTCTACGCGCTGATCGCGCTGGGCTTCGTGCTGATCTTCCGGTCGAGCCGGATCTTCAACTTCGCGCAGGGGATCATGGTGGTCTTCGCGGCGCTCACCCTGGTCGGCCTTCACGCGCTGGGGCTGCCAGCCTGGATCGCCTTCGCGGGAACGCTCGGCGTGATGCTGGGGCTTGCGGTGGTGGTCGAGCGGGTGGTGCTGCGGCCGCTTGTCGGGCAGCCCGACATCATCCTCTTCATGGCGACGATCGGGGTCACTCTGTTCCTGGTGGGCGGCGGCGAGCTGATCTTCGGCGGCGAGAACAAGGTGATGATCTCGGACGCGCTCGGCATGCCGTCGGGCGCGTTCGAGTTCGCACCCTGGGGCGGGTTCCTGCTGCTCGAGGCGCGTGACGTGACCGTGGTCGTGGGCGCCGTGGCGATGGTCGTGGCGCTCCTGGCTTTTCTCGGGTTCTCCAAGATGGGCCGGGCGATCCGGGCGCTCGGGGACGATCACACCGCCGCCCTGTCGGTGGGGATCTCGCTCTCGACGATCTGGGTGCTGGTCTGGTTCCTCGCCGGGATCATCGCGCTGATGACCGGGATCGCCTGGGGGGCGCGGGCGGGTGTTTCCTTCGCGCTCCAGGTCATCGCGCTGAAGGCGCTGCCGGTCCTGATGCTGGGCGGGCTCGAGTCGATCACCGGTGCCATCGTCGGCGGGCTGATGATCGGGGTCCTGGAGAAGGTGTTCGAGATATACTGGGGGCAACCGCTCATGGGCGGCTCGACCGAGGCCTGGTTCGCCTATGTGCTGGCGCTGGTGGTGCTGCTGTTCCGGCCGCAGGGGCTGTTCGGGGAGAAGATCATTGAGCGGGTCTAGAAGCCTCCGGCCGTCGCGCCGGCCGATGGGTCGGGACGCCCCCGGCGGGAGTATTTTCGACAGGAAGAAGACGCGGGTGGAGGAGCTCCAATGACACATCGTTCCCGACTGGCGGGGTTCATCATCGACTGCGAGACCGACGACCTGGGGGCGGCGGCCGAGTTCTGGTCGAAAGCGCTGGGCAGCGGGACCGAGCCCGAGAGCGACCTCTACACGCGGCTCGATCCGCAGGGCGGGCTGCATGTCGAGGTGCAGAAGGTCGACCATCCTTCGCGCGTGCATCTCGACATCGAGACCGACGACATCGCCGCCGAGGTGGCGCGGCTCGAAGGGCTCGGGGCGAAGCGGGTGTCGGCGATCAAGACCTGGGTGGTGATGGAGGCGCCGACCGGGCACCGGTTCTGCGTGGTCCGGGCGCAGACCGAGGCGTTCGAGAGGGAGGCCAAGACTTGGAGCCAGGACGGGAAAGAGGGAGCGTGATGGCGCGATTGATGTACTGGTCCGTCCTCCTGGGGCTTGCGGGTATCACCCTGCTTGCGTTCACCGGGGCTGCCGCGTCGCTCCTTCTGTGGAGCTATGTCCTGGAGGGCGAGGGTGCCTCTGCGATTCCGGACCTTCTCAGGGACACGATCGGTGCCGTGTCGCGGTTCCTGCTAGCGGCGGGGGCGCTCTATTTCATCCCCAGGATCATTCGCAAGCAAGCGATGGAGCCGCGATAGATGCTCTACCGCACCTCGGGCCAGTTCAAGACCACCTACCGCTCGGACCAGGCGCTGTTCCCGATCCGGCAGGACGCGTTTCTTCTGGGAGTCATTCTCCTGTTCGCCTGGGTGATCCTGCCCGCGACGGCGTCGAGCTTTGCCTTTCAGACCTTGCTGATCCCGGTGCTGATCTACGCGCTGGCCGCGACAGGGCTGAACGTGCTGACCGGCTATGCGGGACAACTCTCGCTCGGCACCGGCGCCTTCATGGGGGTGGGTGCCTATGCCTGCTACAAGCTGATTTCGCTCTTTCCCGAGCTGAACCTGATGGTGGCCGTGCTGCTCTCTGGGTTCTTCGCGGCCGGGGTGGGAGTGCTGTTCGGGCTGCCGTCCCTGCGGATCAAGGGGTTCTACCTCGCCATCGCCACGCTGGCGGCGCAGTTCTTTCTGGTCTGGCTCTTCGAGAAATGGGGCTGGCTCTACAATTACAACGCCTCGGGCGCGATCCAGGTGCCGAACGTGAGCCTGTTCGGGATCTGGGTGGCCGGACCGCAGGCGACGGATCGGGCGCAGTATTTCTTCGTGCTGGCGGTGGTGACGATCCTGACGGTGGTGACGATCAACCTGACCCGCGGCAATCTCGGCCGGTCGTGGAAGGCGGTCAGGGACATGGACATCGCGGCCGAGCTGATCGGGATCAACCTCCTGAAAGCCAAGCTCCTGGCCTTCGCGGTTTCGTCCTACATGGTCGGCGTGGCGGGCGCGCTGTTCGTGTTTTTCTGGCGCGGTGCGGCCGAGCCGAATCTCTTCAACATCGACCTCAGTTTCCGCGTGCTCTTCATCGCGATCATCGGCGGGCTGGGCTCGGTGCTCGGAAACTGGCTGGGCGCGATCCTTATCGTCGCGCTGCCGGTGGTCCTGAACACGGTGCCGCACTGGGTCGGGCTCGACATCCCCTCGGCCACGGTCGAGCATGTCAACGTGATGATTGTCGGCGCGCTGATCGTGTTCTTCCTGATCGTCGAGCCGCACGGTCTGGCGCGGCTCTGGGCGCTGATCCGCGAAAAGCTCATTCACTGGCCGTTCCCCTACTAGGAGCGGCACGAGGAGAACCAAGGGAGGAAGGAAGCATGAAGACATTGAAGAGGCTCGCGCTGATTGGCGCGGCGGCGGCGATGGGCAGCGCGGTGGCGGCCCAGGAGCTCTACACGCCGAACCTGAGCTACCGGACCGGGCCGTTCGCGGCGACCGGCATTCCGCTGATGGACGGGCAGCGCGACTACATGCTGATGCTCAACGCCCGCGACGGCGGGATCGGCGGCGTGCCGGTGGATTTCGAGGAATGCGAGACCGGCTATTCCACCGAGAAGGGCGTCGAGTGCTACGAGCGGACCAAGGACAAGGCGCTGGTGACGCAGCCCTGGTCGACGGGGATCACGCTGCAGGTGCTGCCGAAGTCGAACGTGGACCACATCCCGATCCTGGCGCCGGGCTACGGCTTTTCGCCGATGACCGACGGCAAGGTCTTCCAGTGGGCGTTCAACACGCCGGCGACCTATTGGGACGCGATGCAGATGATCCTGCAGGAGATTTCCGGCGGCGATCTGGCGAACCTCAAGGGCAAGAAGATCGCGCATCTGCATCTCGATCACCCCTATGGAAAGGAGCCGCTGCCGCTTCTGGAGGCCCTGGGCGCCGAGTACGGTTTCGAGGTGCTGCCGATCCCGGTGGGGATCTCGGAGATGCAGAACCAGTCGGCGCAGTGGCTGCAGATCCGCCGCGAGCGGCCGGACTACGTGATCATGTGGGGCTGGGGCGCGATGAACGCGGGGGCGATCACCGAGGCGGTGAAGACGCGCTATCCGATGGACCAGTTCGTCGGCGTCTGGTGGTCGGGGCATTCCGACGACCTGCAGCTCGTCGGCGAGGACGGGAAGGGATACCGGTCGATCTCCTGGTCGCTGCCGAACGATGATGCGCCGGTGATGGCGGATATCCGGAAATACGTGGTCGAGGCCGGCAATTCGCTCGCCACCGAGGAGGAGATCGGCGAAGTGTTCTACCAGCGCGGCGTGGTGATCTCGGCGATCCTCGCCGAGGGGATCCGGGTGGCGCAGGCGAAGGCCGGCAAGGCCGAGATCACGCCGGCGGATCTGCGCGAGGGGCTCGAGAACCTGAACTTCACGCAAGCGCGGATCGACGAGCTGGGGCTGACCGGGCTGATGGCGCCGTTCTCGACCTCGTGTTCGAACCATGCCGGGCATTCCGGCGCCTGGATGCTGCAATGGGACGGCGCGAAGTTCGTGCAGGCGTCGGACCTGTTGCAGGCCGACCAGACGGCGATCGAGCCGCTGGTCGCGGAGAAGGCCAAGGAATACGCCGAAGCGAACGCGCCCTGGCCGGTGAACGAGGCCTGCGGCGGGTGAGCCGATTTCCGGCGGCGGCTTTCGTGGCCGCCGCCGGGCCATGGGAATATTGGCCGGGAAGACGATGCTGGACACGGGCGAAGAGCGCGAGACCCTGTTGGAGGTCAACAATATCGAGGTGATCTACGATCACGTGATCCTCGTGTTGAAGGGCGTGTCGCTTGCCGTGCCGAAGGGCGGGATCACGGCGCTTCTGGGCGGCAACGGGGCGGGGAAGACGACGACGCTGAAGGCGATTTCGAACCTGCTCGGGGCCGAGCGGGGCCAGGTGACGAAGGGGACGATCACCTATCGCGGCGAGCGGATCCAGGCGCTGGATCCTTCCGCGCTGGTCCGCCGTGGCGTGATCCAGGTGATGGAGGGGCGGCACTGCTTCGAGCACCTGACGGTCGAGGAGAACCTGCTGACCGGCGCCTACACGAGGAAGGACGGCAAGGGCGCGGTCGCGGCGGATCTGGAGATGGTCTACACCTATTTCCCGCGGCTCAGGGAGCGGCGGCGGAGCCAGGCGGGCTATACCTCGGGCGGCGAGCAGCAGATGTGCGCAATCGGCCGGGCGCTGATGTCGCGGCCGGAGACGATCCTCCTGGACGAGCCGTCGATGGGACTCGCGCCGCAGCTTGTCGAGGAGATCTTCGGGATCGTGAAGTCCCTGAACGAGAACGAGGGGGTGAGCTTCCTGCTGGCGGAGCAGAACACCAACGTCGCACTGCGCTTCGCGCATTACGGCTACATTCTCGAGTCGGGCCGGATCGTGATGGACGGCGAGGCGGCGAAGCTGCGCGAGAACGACGACGTGAAGGAGTTCTATCTCGGCATGTCGGACCAGGGCCGGAAGTCGTTCCGCGACGTGCGGAGCTACCGCCGCCGGAAGCGGTGGTTGAGTTGACGGGCGGGCGGGCGTTTCCGTCCCTGCCTGACCGTCTCAGCCTGTCCGACGCGCGCCATGGCAGGATGATACATCCCGAGAACGACGTCTTCATCGGGCAGTCGCTCGCCGCCTATGGCGAATGGTGCCCGGCCGAGATCCGGCTCCTGTCGCAGGTCTTGGGACCGGGCGACGTGGTAGTGGATGGCGGCGCGAATCTGGGGGCGCATGCGCTGCCCTTCGCGCGGGCCGTGGGGCCGGCGGGTCGGGTCTACGCGGTGGAGCCGCAGCCGGGGCTTTTGGCAATGCTGTCGGCGAACGCGCTCATGAACGGGTATGGCAATATCGTGCCGGTTGCCGCGGCGCTCGGCAAGGGTGACGAAGGCATGCTCGACATCCCGCCGATCCGCTACGATGCCACAGCGAATTTCGGCGGGTTCGGGGCGGCGGATTTCGCGGCGGCCGCGGCCGGGCGCGGTACCGTGCGGGTGCCCGTAAGGGCGGTCGACGACCTGTTCGCTCTCGATGCGCTGCGGCTCCTGAAGCTCGACGTGCAGGGCATGGAACTGGCCGCGCTCGAAGGTGCGCGCGCGACCATCGCGCTGTTCGCGCCGGTGCTCTACGTCGAATGCGACGCGCCGGACACCGTGGCGCCTCTTCTCGACTTTCTCGCGGGGCGCGGCTACCGGGCCTATTGGCATGCCGCGCCGCTCTTCGAGCCCGGGAACTGGCGGGGCAATCCGGTGAACCTGTTCGGGACACGCGCCTGCGTGAACATCCTGGCGGTGCCGGAACACCAGCCGGTCGAGGGGTTGCGCCCGGTCACCGGTCCGGAGGAACATCCATTCGCGGTGCCGGTCGGTATGGAGCTTTGAGGATGCGTGCGGTCTGGTACGAGCGCTTCGGGCCTGCGGGTGAGGTGCTGACCCTTGGCGAGATGGCCGATCCTGCGCCGGGGCCGGGGGAGGTGCTGGTGCGGGTCCGGGCGTCGGGGGTCAATCCGTCGGATGTGAAGCTCCGGGCCGGGGCGCGGCCGGGGGCGGTGATGGAGTATCCGCGGATCGTGCCGCATTCGGACGGCGCAGGGGTGATCGAGGCGGTGGGCGCGGGTGTCGATCCGGCGCGCATCGGCGAGCGGGTCTGGCTGTGGAATGCCTGCTGGCAGCGCGCGATGGGCACGGCGGCGGAGCTCGTGGCGCTGCCCGCACGGCAGGCGGTGCCGCTGCCGGAGGGGACCAGTTTCGCCGAGGGCGCGTGTCTCGGCATCCCGGCGATGACGGCGTGGTATGCGCTTTTCGGGGATGGCGCCGATCTTGCCGGGCAGACGGTTCTGGTGACGGGCGGCGCGGGAACCGTGGGGCGCTATGCCTGCCAGATGGCGGCGCTGGCGGGCGCGCGGGTGATCGCCACGGTTTCCTCGGCGGAGAAGGCGGCGCATTCGACGGCAGCGGAACGGGTGAACTATCGCGAGGTTTCGGTGCCGGACGCGGTGATGGACCTGACGGGCGGTGCGGGCGTGGACCGGATCGTCGAGGTGGATTTCGGCGCGAACCAGGCCGATGCGCTGGCGGTGATCAAGCCGGGCGGGGTGATCGCGTCCTATGCCTCCGCGGCCGACATGACGCCCGCGCTGTCGTTCTATCCGTTCATGTTCAAGGACGTGACGCTCCGGATGCTGATCGTCTACCGTTTTGCCGGCGGCCTGCGCCCGCGAGCCGAGGCGGAGCTGACCCGCTGGCTGGCCGAGGGGAAGCTCTCGCACGCGGTCGTCCCGGCGGGCGGATTGGAGGATCTGGCGGCGGCGCATGACATGGTTGCCGCGGGCGGAAAGATGGGACCTGTCGTCGTCGAGATCTGACCGGGACGACGCTCCGGAGGAGGGCCGCAGGATGAGCTATTTCGACGCGCTGGAAACGAGGTCCCGCGACGCGCGCACGGCGGCGCAGGCGGAGCTCCTCAGGGCGCAGCTTGCGCGGGCGGCGGGGCTGCCGGGCTATGGCGGGGCGCTCGACGGTGTGGACCTTTCTTCGGCCGAGGATCTGGCGGGCCTGCCGGTGCTGCGGAAATCCGCGCTGACCGAGGCGCAGGGGCCGGGCGATCCGCTGGGTGGGTTCGCGCCGTTGAAGCCCGCGGAATTCGCGCATCTCTTCCAGTCGCCGGGGCCGATCTACGAGCCCGGGCGGCGCGGCGGCGACTGGTGGCGGATGGGGCGGTTCCTGCATGCCGTGGGGATCGGCAAGGGCGACGTGGTGCAGAACTGTTTTTCCTATCACATGACGCCGGCAGGGATGATCTTCGAGAACGGGGCCGAGGCGGTGGGCGCGGCGGTGTTCCCGGCGGGGACGGGGCAGACCGAATTGCAGGCGCGAGCGGCGCGGGACCTGGGCTGCACGGTCTATGCGGGGACGCCGGATTATCTGAAGGCGATCCTCGAGGCGGCGGATGAAGCGGGCATGGAACTCAAGTTCACGAAGGCGGCCGTGTCGGGGGGCGCGTTGTTCCCCTCGCTCCGCGCGTTCTATGCCGAGCGGGGGATCGCCTGCCTGCAATGCTACGCCACGGCGGATCTCGGCAACATCGCCTACGAGAGCCCGGCGATGGAGGGGATGATCGTGGACGAGGGCGTGATCGTCGAGATCGTGCGGCCCGGCACTGGCGACCCGGTGCCGGAGGGCGAGGTGGGCGAGGTTGTGGTGACCACGCTGAACCCGGATTACCCGCTGATCCGCTTCGCCACGGGCGATCTTTCGGCGGTGCTGGCGGGCGAGAGCCCCTGCGGGCGGACCAACATGCGGATCAAGGGCTGGATGGGACGGGCCGACCAGACCGCGAAGGTGAAGGGCATGTTCGTGCGGCCCGAGCAGGTGGCCGATCTGGTGGCGCGGCATCCGGAGGTGGCGAAGGCGCGGGTGATCGTCACGCGGAAGGACGAGCGCGACGTGTTGGAGGTGGAGGTCGAAGCCGAGGTCGCGGGTGATGCCGGGGCCTACGAGGCCTCGGTGGCGGCGGTCTTGAAGCTCCGGGGCAAGGTCACGGTCTTGCCGCCGGGAAGCCTTCCCAACGACGGGAAGGTGATCGACGATCGCCGCAGCTACGAATGAAAAGGGGAGGCCTGGCGATGCGGTATCTGGCGGGACTGGCGGTATTGGCGGCGCTCTGCGCGGAGGGCGCGCTGGCGGCGGATCTGGCGATCCTGGTCGCGAACGAGGATTATCGCGCGGTGCGTGATGCCGACACCGGCGCCGATCTGCGGCGGCTGCGTGCGGCGCTGGAGGCGGAGGATTTCGAGGTCGAGATCCTGCGCGACGCAACGGCGGGCCGGATGCAGGCCTGGTTCTTCGAGCGGCGCACGAAGATGGAGGAGGCCGACCGGCTGATCGTGCTGGTCGCCGGGCATGTGGTGACGAACGGGCGGGATTCCTGGCTTCTGGGCACCGATGCGGGCCGGGTGTCGGTGTTCGACGCGGGCGCCGAGGGGCTGCCCTTGTCGGTGCTCGATCCGTTCCTCGCGGCGAAGCCCGGCTCGGCGATGCTGGTCGTCGCCTCGCCCGGATCACAGGATACCGGGGCGATGCTGGAGCTCGGCTACCTGCCGCCGCGCGACGTGGCGCAGGGTGTGACAGTGCTGGCCGGGCCGGGGCCGGATCTGGCCGATCTTCTGGTCGGTGAGATCATCGGTTCCGGTGTGCCCGTGGGGCGGGCGCTGGCCGCGCAGGAGAATGGCGGCGTGGTGGGCTACGGCTTCCTGCCAATGATGGTGGGGTTCCTGCCGCAATCGGCCGAGGACCGGCGCGCGGCGGAGGCGGCGGCCTGGGCGACGGCGGAGGCGGAGGGCAGCGAGGCCGGATACGAGGAGTACCTGTCGCGGTTTCCGCGCGGCACCCATGCGGGCACGGCCGAGGCGCAGCTCAAGGAGCTCAGGCTGAGCCCCGAGGCGCGGGCGGCGCAGGAGGAGGCGGCGCTGAACCTTGACCGCGACACGCGGCGCGAGATGCAGCGGCTCCTGACGCTTCTGGGCTATGAGCCGCGCGGGATCGACGGGATCTTCGGGCGCGGCACGCGGGCGGCCGTGAAGGACTGGCAGTCGGACGAGGGGCTCGAGCCGACCGGGTATTTCACCGGCAACCAGGTGGCGCTCCTGCGCGAGCTGGGCGGCGCGCGGCAGGCGGCGCTCGAGGAAGAAGCGGAGCGGCGGCGGGCCGAGGAGGAACGCGCCGACAACGCCTACTGGCAGGAGACGGGGCAGGGCACGGCCGAGGAGGGGCTGAGGGACTATCTCGCGCGCTATCCGGACGGGCTGCATTCCGCCGAAGCGCGGGCCGGGCTCAAGGCGATCGAGGCGGAGCGGCAGGCGACGGCCGCGGCCGGCGACCGGGAGGATTGGGAGGCCGCGCAGTCGGAGGACAGCGTGGCAGGCTATGAGGCCTATCTCGCCGCCCATCCGGACGGGGCCTTCGCGCAGGAGGCCGCGGCGCGCATCGCGACGCTGCGGGACGAGGAGGGGCGGCAGGACGAATTCGACGCCGCGCGGGCCGAGGAGGCGCGGATCCTCGCCAATCCGGTGACCCGGCTTCTGGTCGAGCGGCGACTGCAACAGCTGAAGCTCGATCCGGGCCCGGCGGACGGCCAGTTCGACGACGACACGCGGCGGGCGATCCGCAACTACCAGCGGGCGCGCAGCCTGCCGGTGACGGGCTTCGTCAGCCAGAAGACCCTGGTGCGCCTCCTGGCCGGCTGAACGCGAACGGGGCGCCCGAAGGCGCCCCGCACGTGCGACTGGCAGAAGGGTTACTGCAGCACCGTCTGGATCGCGGCGCGCGCCGCTTCGGTGTCGCTGTTCTGGACGATGGTGTAGAGTTTCGCCACCTGGTCGTCGCTGAGCTTGTGCGTATCGACATTGTCGAAGCCGTAGTCGCCGAGCTTGATGCCCACCTCGTCACGCAGGCTGTTCGCGGGCGGCAGGTAGGAGCTGTCGATCTTCACGAAGATCATCTCCTCGCCCAGCTGCATGTGCTGGTAGCCGGCGTCGTCCAGGATCTTGAGGATCCGGGCCCGCTCGCCTTTCTGGTCGTGCAACTCGGTGAAGCCGTAGATCAGGTTGACCTGATCGTCTGTCAGCGTCGAGACGCCGACGTTGAAGTTGTAGCTGTCCAGCGTGTTCGCGACGGTGTCGCGGGTCTGCTGGTCGGGCGTCATGGCGAAAGCGCCGCCGGCGACGGCGAGGACGGTGGCGGCGGACAACAGAAGGGTTTTCATGGGTCTTCCTCCGGAAGCACTTCGTTTCGGTCATCTGCGATGCGATCGGTTGCGCATCTTGACCGGAAAACCCGCCGGCTGCCCTCCCGGTTCCAGAAAATTCCCTTTTATCAAAATGACTTGAGCGGCGGAACCGGCGGTGCTTTCGTGCGTTTCCCCCGCCGAAGGCGCGTCCGCCGCCGGATCCTCGGAGAGCATGCCGATCCTCCCGGAAACCCGGGTTTGCCAATGTTCTCCCGAGTGCGATGCCACCGGATCGGTGGGGCATTGGCACTGCGCGCTGCGGATCTGCTGGCGGCCCCGTCAGGATTCGAACCTGAGACCTACCGCTTAGGAGGCGGTTGCTCTATCCCCTGAGCTACGAGGCCGCGACTGTCTTGTCGCGACTTCGGGTCGGGTAATCAAGCCCCTTGCGCGGGGACGACAACACAGAGCGCGCTTGCTACACGTGCGGCCAAGCGCATAGGTTCGACACAAGAGGTTGGGCGCTCCGGGGCATGAGCGCCGGGACCGGGACTCGGAAGGAACGGCGCACATGTCGGTGAAACTGGTCCGGGAAAAGCGGCGCCCCCTGACATTGCGCGACGTGTCGGAGGCCTCGGGCGTGTCGGAGATGACCGTGAGCCGGGTGCTGCGGAACCGGGGCGATGTTTCCGAGGCGACCCGGGAGAAGGTGCTCGCCGCGGCGCGCGAGCTGGGCTACGTGCCGAACAAGATCGCCGGCGCGCTGGCCTCGAGCCGGGTGAATCTGGTGGCGGTGATCATCCCGAGCCTGTCGAACATGGTGTTTCCCGAGGTCCTGGCGGGAATTTCGCAGATCCTCGACGAGACGCCGTTGCAGCCGGTGGTCGGGGTCACCCAGTACAAGCCGGAGAAGGAAGAGCGCGTCCTTTACGAGATGCTGTCCTGGCGGCCCTCGGGGGTGATCATTGCCGGGATCGAGCATTCCGAGGCCTCGCGCGCGATGCTGGAGGCTTCGGGGATCCCGATCGTCGAGATCATGGACACCGACGGGCGGCCGGTGGATTCGGTCGTGGGCGTGAGCCACCGGCGGGCCGGGCGCGAGATGGCAAAGGCGATCGTGAAGGGCGGCTATAGCCGGATCGGCTTCATGGGCACGAAGATGCCGCTCGACCACCGGGCGCGGAAGCGGTTCGAGGGGTTCACCGAGGCGCTGGCCAAGGAAGGGATCGAGGTCGTCGACACCGATTTCTACGAGGGGCCGTCTTCGCTCCGGAAGGGGCGCGAGATGACGGCGGCGATGCTGGCGCGGTCGCCGGATCTCGATTTCCTCTATTATTCGAACGACATGATCGCGGCGGGGGGTATGCTCTACTGCCTGGAACAGGGGATCGACATCCCGGGGCGGATGGGGCTTGCGGGGTTCAACGGGGTCGAGCTGCTCGAGGGGTTTTCGACGCGGCTGGCGACGATGAACACCGAGCGGAAGGAGATCGGCCGGGCGGCGGCGGAGATCGTCGCGCGCTGCGTGGCCGAGGGGCGGGCCTCGGCGGGCGAACGGGTGGAACTGGCGCCGAAGCTCTTGCCCGGCGATACGCTGGGGGTGAAGACGGTGTTCCCGGTCGAGTAGCCTGCAAACGACGAAGGCCGCCCGGGTGGGGCGGCCTTTCGCGTCCCGAGCGGGCGCGGTCTCAGCCCTGGCGGGCCTTGAAGCGGCGCTGGGTCTTGTTGATCACGTAGATCCGGCCCTTCCGGCGCACGACGCGACAGTCGCGGTGCCGGTTCTTGAGCGAGCGGAGCGAGTTCCTGACCTTCATGGTCCTCTCCCAAAATCGCGGGCGCTGTCGCCCAAGGTTGCGTCCGTGCCGGTTGCCCGGCGGTTCCGATGGTGGGCGGTACTGGGATCGAACCAGTGACCCCTACGATGTCAACGTAGTGCTCTACCGCTGAGCTAACCGCCCGTACCGCCGTTTCCGGCCCGTTCAAACGAACAAGACGCGAGGGACTCCCCCGCGTCGGTGGAGGGTCTATAAAAGGTCAGGAGCGGCCTTTCAAGGGCTTTTGGCAGGCTTCCGTTTCGTCCTATAATCACCCGAGGGGTGCGAACAGGGAAGACGCAACAGGAGGCGTGCGCCGATGCAGGCTGGGTACCGGGTTCTCTTGCCCGAGCATCGCACGACGAGCGTCGTGTTCGCGTCGCCGCATAGCGGGCGGGACTACCCCTCGGCGATGATGCGGCGGACGGTGCTGAGCGAGCGCTCGATCCGGTCCTCCGAAGACGCCTTCGTCGATCTTCTGTTCGAGGACGCGCCGGCGCGCGGTGCGCCGATGATCCTGGCGGATGTGCCGCGGGCCTATGTGGATCTGAACCGGTCCTCGGAGGAGCTCGATCCGGCGTTGATCGAAGGGGTGCGCCGCGGGGCGCACAATCCGCGCGTGAGTTCCGGGCTCGGAGTGATTCCGCGGGTCGTGGCGAACGGACGCACGATCTATCGCGGCAAGCTGACCCGGGCGGAGGCGGAGACCCGCCTGAAGGCGCATTGGCATCCCTATCACCGGGCACTGGCCGAGCTTCTGACCGAGAGCCGGCGGGCCTTCGGCGAGGCGATCCTGATCGATTGCCATTCGATGCCGCACGAGGCGCTGGACGCGGTGGTGCATCCGAACGGGCTCCGGCCAGAGATCGTGCTGGGTGACAGGTTCGGGGCCTCGGCCTCGGCGGAAATCGTCGACCGGCTCGAAGCGGCCTTTGTCGATGCGGGGCTGGTCGTGGTGCGGAACGCGCCTTTTGCCGGAGCCTATTCGGCGCAATGCTATGGGCGGCCCGGCCAGAACCAGCACGTGATCCAGGTCGAGATCGACCGCTCGCTCTACATGAACGAAACGACGGTGCGTCCGAATGCCGGGTTCGCCGAGTTGCGCGCGCGGCTGTCCGCCATCATCGCCGAGATCTGCGATATCGGCCGCCGCGACCTGCCGCTCGCCGCCGAGTAGCGTCAGCCGGGACCCATTGTAGCGCAGTCGACATTGCGCGCGGCAAGGCGGCGGCAGGCCATGGCAGCCTGTTCGGCGGAGAGCCCGACGAAATTCGCCTCGAACCCGCCCGAGCGTGGCACCACCTTGCGCAGCGCCTCGTCAAGGGTGCCGAGCTCCAGGAGCGCCGTTTCGAGCAGCATCCGCTCGGCCTGGTGGCGCGAGCCGAACTTGCCTATGGAGATCGCCCAGTGGCGTCCGCCCGAGGTGGACAGACGGGTGACGATTTCTTCGCCGTCCGGGGTCCGGGTGGTCGTGGCAGGATCGGGCGTGGCGATCCGCTCGATCGTCGCGGCGGCCACGCGAATCGCCTCGGGTCTCGGGCGCGGCGCGGCGCTGGCGCGGCCGGCGGACGGTGCCACCGGCGAGGCGCTCTTCACAACGGGCGTCTGGGTCTCGTCGAGATCGACAAGGGCCAGGGTTTCGGCAATGGCGTTGTCCATTCCGGCCACCAGCTCGCCCGGCGGCAGCGTTGGGCCCGGTCGCGGCTTCGGCCGGCGGCTCCGTGCGACCGCCAACTCGGTGTTGACCGTTTTCCCGTCGCCCGCTTCTGGCGTGTAGGCCGGGCGTGCGGGCTTGCGCACCTCGGCATGGCGGGGCGCCTTCTTGAACCCCATGTCCATCAGTTCGGCCACCTGAGCGTTTCGGCTCGCCGTCGAGCGGCCGCCGAAGACGGTGGTGATGATCCGCGTGCCGCCCCGCTCGGCGGAGGCGACCAGATTGAACCCGGCGGCGTTGGTATAGCCTGTCTTGATCCCGTCGGCACCGCGATAGGCGGCGAGGAACTTGCGATTGGTGTTGTAGACGGTCTTGCCGCCGGCATCCGTCGTTCGCCGGGAGAACAGGTTGTAGTAGCCCGGGAAGTCGTAGAACAGGTGCCGGCCGAGGATCGTCATGTCATGTGCGGTCGAAAGGTGTCCGCTCTCGGTGAGGCCATTCGCGTTCTTGAAAGTGGTCCGGGTCATGCCGAGCGCCTTGGCGGTGCGGTTCATGCGCCGGGCGAAGGCGGCTTCCGATCCCCCGATCGCCTCGCCGATCGCGGTGGCGGCGTCGTTCGCCGATTTCACCGCCGCCGCGCGAATCAGGTACCGCAGCTTGATCCGCTGGCCGGGCTTCATCCCCAGTTTCGAGGGCGGTTCGGACGCGGCCTTGCGGGAAATCAGCACCTCGGTATCGGGCGAGATTTCACCGTTCTCGATCGCCTCGAAGGTGATGTAGAGCGTCATCATCTTGGTGAGCGATGCCGGATGCAGCCGCGTATCCGCGTTGCGCGAGTACAAGACCTCACCCGTTCGGGCGTCCATGACCATCGAGGCATAGGGCGCGGCGCGCGACAGGGTCGGCACCAGCAACACTATGAAAATCATGGAGAAAAATAGCCCGAAACGGGCCTTCTGCCCAGTCGAAGTCACTGCCACCTGCCTTTTTCTGCCTTCTGGCGGCCGGATCTAACGCCCGGTCCGCTTGATTTGTGGTTAACGTAGCATGACCGAGGCCACCAGAAAACACTTCAATTTCAATGATTTTGAGGCATTTTTTTGTCCACAGACAGATGTTGTGGTTAACGGGCCTCGATCCACCAGATGTCAGGTGGCCGCAATCCGGGCCAGAAGCGCATCCAGGCCGCCCAGATCGGCGAGTTCCGCGAAACGGGCATGGCCGGAGGGCGGCTCTTCGTGCTCGATCGCCCAGGTGAGCCCGTGCGGCACGTAGACACCCCAGGCGCCCGCTTCGATGGGCGCGACCACGTCGGATTTCATGGAATTGCCGACCATCACGGCTTCGGCCGGACCCGTACCGTGGCGTGCGAAGACCCGGCGATAGGTCTCGGGCGTCTTTTCGGAGACGATCTCGACCCCGTGGAACAGATCGCCGAGCCCGGATTGCGCGAGCTTGCGCTCCTGATGGAGCAGGTCGCCCTTCGTCACGAGAAGCACGCGATACCCTGTCGTGGCGGCCTCGACGGCTTCCCTTGCATGGGGCAGGAGCTCGATCGGATGCTCGAGCATGTCCTGTCCGGCGGCGATCAGCTCGCCGATCACGCGGGCCGGCACCCGCTCCTCGGTCACCTCTATCGCCGTTTCGATCATCGAGAGAACGAATCCCTTGATGCCGAAACCGTAATGGCCGATGTTCCGCCGCTCGGCGGCAAGAAGCCGTTCGTCGAGATGCTCGGGCGCCGCGAAATCCGCCAGGAGCGCCTTGAACCGCTCTTGGGTGATGCGAAAGAACTGTTCGTTCTGCCAAAGAGTGTCGTCGGCATCGAAACCGACTGTCGTGATACGGGCCATGGAACAACTTGACTGTGTGTTAACCCTTTTCACAAGAGATGGACCGATTATATTGTAACTCCGAATGCGCAACGCCTTCCTCACGAACGTGAACGAGATCCTGCATCCCATCATGTCCCAGGACGACAAGGACGGCCGGAAGGACGGCGACGCGGGTGTGATGCTCGAGACGAAGGCGCGCACCCAGCGTCCGCCGCTCTACAAGGTCCTGCTCCTGAACGACGACTTCACGCCGATGGAGTTCGTCGTGCATGTGCTCGAGCGGTTCTTCGGGCTGAGCCACGCGCAGAGCTTCGAACTGATGCTCACGGTGCACAAGAAGGGGGTGGCGGTGGTCGGCGTGTTCAGCCACGAGATCGCCGAGACCAAGGTGAGCCAGGTGATGGATTTCGCCCGGCGCCACCAGCACCCGCTGCAGTGCACGATGGAGAAGGAATAGGGCTCCGGCCCGCCCGCGAATGTCCGTTTCCCGTCTGTCGCTGGCCCTCGAGGAGGGGCTGTTCGCCTTGCCGGAGGGGCCGGTCTGCGTCTGGGGCGCCGCGCCCGGTCGGGATCTGTCGGCGCTTCCGAGGAATGCCCATCTCGTCTCGACCTTCCGGCCGCATGTCGACGCCCTGAGAGCGGCGGGCTGGCAGGTCGATCCCGTGGCGCCGGACGGGGAGATCGCGCTCGGCATCGTCTTCGTGCCGCGCGAGAAGGAGCTTGCGCGGGAGACGGTCGCGGAAGCCGCCCGGCGCAGCCGGGGGCCGGTGGTGCTCGACGGGGCGAAATCGGACGGGATCGAAAGCCTCCTGAAGGCGCTGCGCGGGCGCGCGGCGCTGTCGCCCTTCCTGTCCAAGGCCCATGGCAAGCTGGCGGTGCTCGCGCCGGGCGCCGGGCTGTCGGACTGGGAGGATCCCGGGCCCCGGGATATCGGCGGCGGGTTGGTGACGCTGGCCGGGGTGTTCTCGGCCGATGCGCCCGATCCGGCGTCACGGGTGCTGGCGGAAGCTCTGCCGGGAAGGCTGGGGGCGCGGGTGGCCGATCTCGGTGCCGGCTGGGGCTACCTGTCGCGGGCGGTGCTTGCGCGCGAAGGCGTCGAGCGGGTGGATCTCGTGGAGGCCGATCTCCGGGCGCTCGACTGCGCACGGCGGAACGTGACGGATCCACGCGCGGAATTTCACTGGGCGGATGCGACGGATTTCGGCGAAAAACAGGGCTACGACACGGTGGTCATGAACCCGCCCTTCCACGAGGGCAGCGCGGCGGATCCGGAGATCGGGCGGGCCTTCATCCAGACGGCATCGCGCCTTCTGAAGCCCAAGGGGCAGGTCTGGCTTGTCGCGAACCGCCATCTTCCCTACGAAAAGGCTCTCGCCGAGGCGTTCGGCGAAGTGTCCGAAACCGGCGGAGACCGGTCGTTCAAGCTCTTCCGGGCGGCGCGGCCGCGGCAACAGGGAGCCATCGCATGAGCTTTTCCATCGCCGGCAAGACGGCCGTCGTCACCGGCGCGGCCAATGGCGTGGGCCTCGCCGTGGCGCGGCATTTCCAGGAGCGCAACGCGAATGTCGTGTTCGCGGACATGGACGAGAAGAAGCTGGTCCAGGAGCTGGGCGAGGAATTGGGCGACGACAGCCCGGTACGCTATTTCGCGGGCGATCTGCGGCAGAAGCTGACCTGCACGAACCTGCTTTCGGCCACGCTCGACGCGTTCGATCGGGTGGATATCCTGGTGAATGCGAGCCGGCAGATGCTGGCAGCGGACCCGCTCGATCCGGACGATGCCGCGGTGTCGACGCTTCTCGACCAGAACCTGATCACGGCGCTGAGGCTGTCGCAGATCTTTTCCAAGCGGATGATCGCGCAGGCGGAGAGCAACGGGCAGTCGGAAGGGCCCGTCGGGTCGATCATCAACCTGTCCTCGATCGCCTCGCGGCGGACGCAGCCGGAGCTTCTGGCCTATTCGGTGTCGTCAGCGGCGGTCGACCAGATGACGCGGTCGATGGCGGTGGCGCTGGCGCCGGAGAGGATCCGGGTTAACGCGGTGGCCTTCGGCAGCGTGTTGAGCGGGTCGTTGCAGGGGGCGCTGAAGGACAACAACGGGCTCCGCGACGATATCATCGGCCATACGCCGCTCGCGCGGATCGCCCGTGCGCAGGAGGTGGCGGAAGTGGTGCAGTTTCTCGCCTCGGACGCCTCGGGCTTCATGACAGGGCAGATCCTGACGGTGGATGGCGGCCGGACGCTGATCGACGCCGTCGCGGGCGCGGCGCACTAGCGCCCGACCCGGGACGCCCGGCGGTCAGGCGGCGCGGCAGGCGGCGAGGTCGCGTTCGGCGGCGGCGTCGAGCCGGGCCTTCCGTTCCCTGAGCAGCGCGAGTTTCCGGCGTTCCGCCTCGGGGTCGATCGCCACCGGCCGGTCGCGGTAGACGATGTCTTCGCGTGTGCAGAAGGACATCCCCACATTCGAACGTGCGCTTCCGGCGCAGAAGGTGAGCCGCGGGCGCCGTTCGGCCTCGCGGTCGATGGCGTAGCCGCGGGCGAGATTCGCCTCGGTTTCGGCGATCAGCGCCTCCACCGTGCGGCGTTCCTTCGTCGCTGCGATCACGCAGCGTTCCTCGGGGCTTGCGCAGGCGGCGAGACCGAGTGCGAGGCCGAGGGCGAGGGTGCAGAGCGACCGTGTCATGCCGCCGACAATAGCAGAGCCGGGCGCCCGGCGGAACGGCTTGCGGCGAGTGGGCAGCGCCCGCAAAAGCTGCTAGCACCCGGTCGGAAGCAGGGGAGGACACCGTGGCAGAATCGTTCGAAGCCGAGAAGGGGCGGGCCTCGACCTGGTTCCGCACCCTGCGCGACCAGATCGTGGCGGCATTCGAGGCGCTCGAGGACAGCCAGGCGTCCGGCCCGTTCGCCGATCTTTCGCCGGGGCGGTTCGAGGTCACGGAGACGAAACGCGCCGCGGATGATGGCGGCGATGCCGGCGGCGGGCTGATGAGCGTGATGCGCGGCGGGCGCGTGTTCGAGAAGATCGGCGTCAACGTCTCGACCGTCTACGGCACCCTCGGGGCGCGCGCGCAGAAGGCGATGGCGGCGCGGGGCGTTCCGGGGATGGAAGACGATCCGCGGTTCTGGGCCTCGGGGGTCAGTCTCGTGGCGCATATGCAGAACCCGCATACGCCAGCGGTCCACATGAACACGCGGATGTTCTGGACACCCGGCGCCTGGTGGTTCGGCGGCGGGTCGGACCTCAATCCCTGCATCGAGTATCCCGAAGACACCGCCGATTTCCATCGCGTGCTCGAAGCGCATTGTGCGCCGCACGGGGCCGATCTCTACCCGCGTTTCAAGGCCTGGGCGGACGAGTATTTCTTCGTGCCGCACCGGGGGCGAGCGCGAGGGGTGGGCGGGATCTTCTACGACGATCTGAACAGCGGCGACTGGGAAGCGGATTTCGTGTTCACCCAGGATGTCGGCCGGGCCTTCCTGCCAGCCTTCGTGCCCTTGGTCGAGCGGCGACGCAACCTGGCCTGGGGCGAGGCCGAGAAGGAAGCGCAGCTTGTCCATCGCGGGCTCTATGCCGAGTACAATCTGGTCTACGACCGGGGCACGAAATTCGGGCTCGAGACCGGGCATGACGCGAACGCGGTGCTGATGAGCCTGCCGCCGGTCGCGAAATGGATCTGACGGCGCGTGGCCTCGGAGACGGCTCTCGGCGCTTTCGCACTGGCTTCGGCGCTGATCGAGCTCACGCCGGGGCCGAACATGGCCTGGCTGGTGCTGGTGACCCTCGCCGAGGGGCGGCGGCCGGGGCTTGCGGCGGTCTGCGGCGTGGCGCTGGGGCTCGCGCTGGTGGGCGGCGGCGCCGCGCTGGGACTCGCGGCGGTCGTCGCGGCCTCGCCGTTCCTCTGGACGGTGCTGCGGTGGTGCGGGATTGCGTTCCTCCTTTGGCTCGCCTGGGACGGCTGGCGCGGCGCGGACGGCACGGCGGATCTGCCGCATCGGGTCGGCCCGTTGGCGGCGTTCCGGCGCGGGCTGGTCACGAATCTTCTGAACCCCAAGGCGGCGCTGTTCTTCGTGGCCGTTCTGCCGGGCTTCGTCGACGGAGCGGCGGCGGCGTTGCCGCAAGCGCTCCTGTTGACGGCGGTCTATGTTGCGGTGGCGACGGCGATCCATGCCGGGCTGGTGCTGCTGGCCGGCGCGGTGCGGCCCCTGGTGCTACAGCCCGCGCGCGAGCGGGCGGTGCGCCGGGCGCTTTCGCTGCTCCTGGCGCTCGTGGCGCTGTGGTTCGCATGGTCGACGGCGCGGTGAGCGGGCCAAGGCCGTGAGCGGTTGGAGCCTGGAGCGTTGGGCCCGGTTCCGGCTCGCGGTGCAGTTCCTCACCCGGCTGCCGGTGGGGTCGCCCGACTGGAGCCCCGAGCGGGCCATCGCGACGCCGCGCTGGTATCCGGCGGTGGGCGTGCTGGTCGGCGCGATTGCCGCGCTGGTCTGGTGGCTGGCGGCGCTGGTGTTTCCGCCGGCGCTCGCGGCGATCCTGTCCACGGTGGCCGGAATCCTCGTCACCGGGGCGCTGCACGAGGACGGGTTCGCCGATTGCTGCGACGGGCTGGGCGGGGCGGCGGACAAGGCGCGGGTGCTGGAGATCATGAAGGATTCCCGGATCGGCGCCTACGGGGTGCTGGGGATGGTGTCGGTGCTGGCCGTCAAGGTGGCGGCGCTTGCCGCCCTGCCGGCGGCGGCCGTGCCCGCGGTGCTGGTCGCTGGCCATGCGCTGAGCCGGGCCTCGGCCGTGGTCGTGATCGCGACATCGGACTATGTGCGCGACGAAGGCACGGGGCGATCCGTGGCCGGTGCGGGCGGCGGGATGGGTCTTGTCGCTGCGGTCTCTCTTCTTGCGCTGCTGCCCTTGGGGTTCGGCGCCGGGATGCCTGTGGCGGTGGCGGGGCTGGCCGGTGCCGCGATCGGGCATCTGGCGATGCGGCGGATCTTCGAGCGGCGGCTCGGCGGCTATACCGGAGACTGCCTCGGGGCGACGCAGCAGATCAGCGAAGCGGGGTTTTTTGTGGCAATTGTGGCGGTTATCGGAACAGTTGCTAATTAGTTAATAAACAATCGCAGTCATTCTGAAGAAGTCTTGCGACAATTACGAATTGTTAGCGCGTGCTGCCCTATCTCTGCCCAAATTCGATCACAGCTTGTGACGAAGTAAGGCCGGGAATCACAGATATGGCGGTATCGAGGCTTCTGCCCCTCTTCGTCCTCTTCGCTCCGACAATGGCACTTGCCGACGATTGGGGCGGCTTGTCCTTCGGTACCGGTGCCGGATACGTCGACGCGAATTGGCGCGGCGCCCTTGGCGGCGACGATCTCGGCTATCGTGTCCGGGCAAATTATGACGTGGATGTAGGTGGTTACGTGCTCGGCGGCGGAATATCCTGGGATGGGGCGGATGTCGATCTGGGCGACGGCAACAGCCTCGACCAAACCCTGCGTGTCGGTGCGCGCGCCGGCGTCGATGTGGGCAACGACTGGTACTACGGCACGCTCGGCTGGGCGCGCGCCTCCGTCGATGACGGAACGGGGACAATTGCCAATTCCAACGGCTATTATTTCGGAATCGGGTACGAAACCTACATCAACAGGCATACCACGGCGGGCGCCGAGGTCTTGCGGCAGCAATTCAGCGATTTCGAATTGAGCGGATTGGAGCTCGATACGACGACCCTGAACCTTTCGGTCAATTTCCGCTTCTGAGGCGTCAGCCGCCGCGCACCGCGTCGATCATCCGCTGCACGTTGTCCGGATCGGCGTCGGGCGTGATCCCGTGGCCGAGATTGAAGATATGCGGGCCCCGCGAGAAGGCCCGGACGATGGCGCGCGTTTCCGCGACAAGCGCGGCGCCGCCGGTGACCATGTGGCGTGGGTCGAGATTGCCCTGGACGCAGCCCGAGACCTGCACATGCGCTGCCGCCCAGTCCGCCGAGACGGAATTGTCGAGCGCCACGCAATCGGCGCCGGTCCGCGCGGCGAAACCGACATAGCCCTCGCCCGCCTCGCGCGGGAAGGCGATGACCGGGATACCCGGATGCCGCTCCTTCAGCGCGGCGACGATGCGGGCGGCGGGCGTGACCGCGTAGGCCTCGAAATCCGCGCCCCGGAGCGAACCGGCCCAGCTGTCGAACAGTTTCACCACTTCCGCGCCGACCTCGATCTGGGCCGAGAGATAGGTGATCGTCGCTTCGGTGATCCGCTCGAGCAGCGCGTCGAAGAGCGGGCGGTTTTCGTCCTTGAGGGCGTGGGCGGGGCCCTGGTCGGGCGTGCCGCGGCCCGCGATCATGTAGGTCGCGACGGTCCAAGGGGCGCCGGCAAAGCCGATCAGCGCGGTTGCGCGGGGCAATTCGCGGGCGAGAATGCGGACGGTCTCGTAGACGGGCGCAAGGGTTTCGTGGATCGCGTCGGAGGGTTTCAGTGCGGCCAGATCGGCCTCGGTGCCGATGGTGGACAGGCGTGGTCCCTCCCCGGTGACGAACCAGAGATCGGCGCCGAGCGCCTGCGGGACGAGCAGGATATCGGCGAAGAGGATCGCCGCGTCGAACCCGTAGCGGCGGATCGGCTGGAGCGTCACCTCGGCGGCGAGGTCGGGCGTGTAGCAGAGCGAGAGGAAGTCGCCGGCCTGCGCGCGGGTGGCGCGGTATTCCGGCAGGTAGCGCCCGGCCTGCCGCATCATCCAGATCGGCGGCACGGGGAGCGTTTCGCCCGCAAGCGCGCGCAAGAGAAGCTTCTTTTCCGACAAGTCGTTTCCCCCCTCCCGATCTTCGCCGGTGGTCCGCTCTGTGCGCGGCGATGTCAAGTTGTCTAGACGCACGCCGCCCGGTATTGCTGCGGCATGACGCCCGAGCTTCCCACCCCGACCGCTCCGCTCCGCATCGGCACACGCGGCTCTCCGCTCGCGCTGGCGCAGGCGCATGAGACCCGCGACCGGCTGGCGGCCGCTTTCGATCTGCCGCTGGGCGCGTTCGAGATCGTGGTCATCAAGACGACGGGTGACAGGGTGCTGGACCGGCCGCTGAAGGAGATCGGTGGCAAGGGGCTGTTCACCCGCGAGATCGAGGAAGATCTCACGGCCGGACGGATCGACATCGCGGTGCATTCGATGAAGGACATGCCGGTCCAGCAACCGGCGGGTCTGGTGCTCGACTGCTTTCTGCCGCGCGAGGATGTGCGGGACGCGTTCGTGTCACCGGCCGCGGCGGGGCTGGCCGATCTGGCGCCGGGCACGAAGGTGGGCACGTCGAGCCTCAGGCGGAAGGCGCAACTGCTGAACCGGCGGCCAGACCTGGAGGTCGTAGAGTTCCGCGGCAATGTGCAGACGCGGCTCCGGAAGCTGGAGGAGGGCGTCGCGGCCTGTACGTTCCTGGCGATGGCGGGGCTGAACCGGCTGGGCATGGCGCATGTGGCGGTGGCCGCGATCGCGCCCGAGGAAATGCTGCCGGCGATCGCGCAGGGGGCGATCGGCGTGGAGCGGCGCGCGGACGATGCGCGGGCCGGCGCCTTGCTCGACGCGATTCACCATCTTGAGACCGGGCAGCGCCTGGCGGCGGAGCGGGCGTTTCTGGGCGCGCTCGACGGGTCGTGCGAGACGCCCATCGCGGGGCTTGCGGAGCTTGATGGCGGGATGTTGCGGCTCAGGGGCGAGATCCTGAGGACCGACGGGTCCGAGGCGCTGTCGGAGGATCGGACGGCACCGGTCGAGGACGGCGCCGAACTGGGCCGGGCCATGGCGCGCGATCTTCTGGCGCGCGCCGGCGCGGGGTTCTTCGACTGGCGGTAGCGGCGGACGCGCTCAGATGGCGCGGCTGTGCGACATTTCCGGCGAGGCGTAGGCGTCGAAGTGATGCGCCAGGATCCGCGTCATCGGGCGTCCGGCCTCGGTGATCTCGATCCCCGTTTCGGTCTTCTCGACCATGCCGGGAAAGGCCTCTGCGAGCCCCGCGATCTGTCGGGTGATCCCGCCGGGCGCCACTCCGAGCCGGGCAGCGAGCGCCTTCACGTCGATCCGGAAATCGCACATCAGCATCTCGATGATCCCGCCGCGCAGGCGGTCGTCCGGGCTCAGCACATGGCCGCGCGAGGTGGCGAGCGTGCCCGCGGCGATCCGCTTGCGGTATTCCGAGGTGGCGGGGTGGTTTTGCGCGTGACCCTGGGGGAAGCGCGAGATCGCGGAGGCGCCGAGGCCGAGCAGAACCTCGGCGGTATCGTCGGTATAGCCCTGGAAGTTGCGGCGGAGCCGGCCCTCGGCGGCTGCGACGGCAAGCCCGTCCTCGCCGCGCGCGAAATGGTCGATGCCGATGGTGCGGTAGCCGTCCCAGACGAAGAGTTCTCGCGCGGCATCGAAGAGATCGAGCCGCTCCTCCGGCGTGGGAAGCGCATCCGAGGGAATCAGTGTCTGCCGGCGGGCCATCCAGGGGACATGGGCGTAGCCATAGAGCGCAACCCGGTCCGGGTTGAGCGACAGGACGCGCTGAACAGAATCGGCCATGCGGTCGGTTGTCTGCCACGGCAGGCCATAGACCATGTCGATATTCAGGCTGCCGATGTCGCGGGCGCGGAGCCCGTCGATGGCGGCCTTGGTGATTGCAAAGCTCTGTTCGCGGCCGATGGTCTTCTGGATCTCGGGGTCGAAATCCTGCACGCCAATGCTGGCGCGGGTCATGCCGGCTTCCACAAGGGCGTCGAGCCGAGGCCCGTCGATCTCGTTCGGGTCGATCTCGACCGAGAATTCCGCATCGGGCGCGAAGGGAAAGACGGACGAAATCGCCGCCGCGAGGTGCGAGATCGTGCGCGGGTCGAGGATCGTCGGCGTGCCGCCGCCCCAATGCAGCCGAGACAGCGCGATCCCGGCCGGGAGCGACCGCGCCACCAGCGCGATCTCGGCAATGAGACTGTCCACGTAGGACCGGACGGGGGCGTTGGTCGTGGTGCCCTGGGTGCGGCAGGCGCAGAACCAGCACAGGCGCCGACAGAACGGGATGTGAACGTAGAGCGAGATCCGGGATCCCTCGGGGATCGCCCGGATCCAGGCATCCGTGTCCGACGGCCCCACGCCGCCGGCGAAGTGGTTTGCGGGCGGATAGCTCGTGTAGCGCGGCACGCGCGCGTCGAAGAGCCCCATTCGTCTGAATTGCGTCTTGTCTGTCATGGATCTAGAGTGCGTTGGTACCGGGTGGCCGTCCTTGATCCTGATCAAGAGCGCCGGCAAGCGATGGCAGGAGAAGCCAAATGTCTGCAGCCGGAAAGGCATCCTTGCAGTGCGGAGATTGCCCGATCCGGCATCGGGCCGTCTGCGCACGTTGCGAGCAGGACGAGCTGCAGATGCTCGAGGACATGAAATATTACCGGTCCTACGACCCGGGTCAGACGATGGTATGGGCCGGGGACCAGATGGATTTCGTGGCCTCGCTGGTGTCCGGGGTCGCGACCCTGACCCAGACCATGGAGGACGGGCGGACCCAGATGGTCGGGTTGCTGCTTCCGTCGGATTTCATCGGCCGGCCTGGGCGCACGACCGCGCCCTATACGGTCACCGCGGTGTCGGAGGTCACGGTCTGCTGCTTCCGCAAGCGGCCCTTCGAGCGGATGATGGTGACCACGCCGCATATCGCGCAGCGGCTTCTGGAGATGGCACTCGACGAGCTGGATGCGGCGCGGGAATGGATGCTGCTCCTGGGCCGGAAGACGGCACGCGAGAAGATCGCCAGCCTGATCGCGATCATCGCGCGGCGGTCGCATGACGGGTCCTCGTTGCCGTCGCGGCATCAGGTCGACCTGCCGCTGACGCGCGAGGCGATGGCGGATTATCTTGGTCTGACGCTCGAAACCGTCAGCCGCCAGGTTTCGGCGCTGAAGCGGGACGGGCTGATCGAGCTCGAGGGCAAGCGCCGGATCGTCATTCCGGATTTCGAGCGGCTGGTGGGCGAGACCGGGGACGACAGCGACGGCGGGCCGCTGGTCTGAGCTCCCGTCAGCGCGCGAGGGCCGAGCGGATCAGGCCGAGGCCGGCCGCCGCGAACAGGGCCGATGCGACGCCGTCGATCCAGCGCGCAAGGCGGCGGTAGCCTGCCATCATCCCGGGCAAGGAGAACGCCAGGGCGTAACCCGCGTAATTCGCAAATCCGATCGCCATGCAGAGCGCGGTGGGCAGCGCGAGGTCGCCGCCGCCGCCGGTGCCGAGCCCCATGGAAAGCGCGGCCATCCACGCGAAAACGGCCTTGGGATTCGCGAGGTTCAGGGCGAGGCCCCGGAGGAACCAGCGCCCGTCGCGCTGCGCGATTTCCGGTTTTTCGGCGGGCCGCAGGCTCTCCCTGCCGGAGCGGATGGCGAGCCAGAAAAGATAGAGCCCGCCCAGGAACTTGAGGCCCGCGAGCAGCGTCGCGGATCCTTGCAGGAGCGCGCCGAGACCGGTTGCGGCGACTAGGCCCCACAGCGCCAGGCCGGTCCCGAGACCCGCGCCGAACAACAGCCCGGCCGCGCGGCCCGAGCGCAGGGCGGTCGCTGCGGCGGCCAGGTTGGCCGGTCCCGGCGAGACGGCGACGACGAGAAAGGCGAGGGCGATGGCCAGGAGGTCCACGGGCAACTCCGAACAGCGGTCGCGCGAGAGTCACACGCGCCGCTGCCGGGAAGCAAGGCCTGACCTGGCCTCAATGCGCCATCAGCATCGGTCGCCGCGCGATCTCGAGCATGTTGCGGGTGGCACCGCCGAGGATCGCTTCGCGCAGGCGCGAATGGCCATAGGCCCCCATCACCAGCATGTCGGCGTTCCGGTCGTCGCAGTGGCGCGCCAAGACCTCGCTGATCCGGTCCATCGACCGGGCGAGCACGCTGATATTGGCGCGCACCCCGTGCCGCGAAAGCATCTGCGCCAGCGCGCCGCCCGGATCGGACCGGTCGGGGGCGTGGCGCGGCGGGTCGATGATAGCGATCTCGACCTCATCGGCGCGGCTTAGGAAACCCATCGCGCCGCGGATCGCGGCCAGAGCCTCGGGGCTCTGATTCCAGGCGATCACCACCTTGTGTGGATCGACCCAGTCTTCCTGCCCCTCCGGCAGCACCAGGACTGGCACGCGCGTCTGGAACAGCGCGGCTTCGAGAATCGCCACATCGGCGGTATCGCACTGCGGTCCGTAGGGCTTCGGCAAGATGACGAGGTCGGACAACTGCGTGCCGTCGCCGATCGTCGCGCCCAGCGTGCCGAGCTGTGTGACGACCGGCTGCGTGTCCCAGGGGATCACCCAATCGGCCAGGATCCGGGTCGCAACCTTCTCGGCCTCGGCGGCATCGTTCCGGGCGTCCTCGATATTGTCTTGCAGCAGGATCGCCTCTGCCCCGGCGAAATAGGCGCTGGGGTTGGTCCGGTCGATGCCCACGCAAAGCACCGACAGATGCCCACCGATCATCTCGGCGAACGCGGCGGCGGCTCGCAGCACGTCGGAATAGCGTTCGGTTCCCGCCATGCAGGCGGAAATGGATTTGAAAGACATGTTACCCCTTTCGACGTCGCACGCCTGAAGAGGCTCCTCCGACAGGGCGCGGACTGTCCTTGATCCCTATCAAACTTCGTTCCGGCACCTGTTGACCTGAATCAAGGCCGCGGCACCGGCGGCAGTGCAAAGACGGCTTAGCGGCGCGGACTCCCCAGTCACGCGCCGCGGGAATTGGGACGAGGAAGCGGAGAATGCTGGACTATGTGAAACTCGCCGCGTTGGGGGTCGTCGCCTTGCTGGCGGCGATTGCCGCGAACCTGGCGCGAGACCTGCCCTATATGGTGCACGCGATCATCATCATGCTCGTCGCCGCGGGGCTGTTCGTTGTGACCCTGCGGCGGATCGGCGAACCGAAGCCGGAAGCGCCGACCGGGTACATGGACGACGTGATCCGGGCCGGCGTCATCGCCACCGCGCTCTGGGGCGTGGTGGGCTTCCTGGCCGGTGTCTTCATCGCGTTCCAGCTGGCCTTCCCGGTGCTGAACTTCGAATGGGCGCAGGGCTACATGAATTTCGGGCGGCTCCGGCCCCTGCACACCTCGGCGGTGATCTTCGCCTTCGGGGGCAACGCACTTCTCTGCACTTCGTTCTACATCGTGCAGCGGACCTCGGCGGTGCGGCTCTGGGGCGGCAACCTCGCCTGGTTCGTGTTCTGGGGCTACAACCTCTTCATCGTCCTCGCGGCGACGGGCTACGTCCTGGGCGGTACGCAGGGCAAGGAATACGCCGAACCCGAATGGTATATCGACCTGTGGCTGACCATCGTCTGGGTCGCCTACCTGCTGGTCTTCCTGGGCACGATCATGACCCGGAAGGAAAAGCACATCTACGTGGCGAACTGGTTCCTCCTGAGCTTCATCGTCACCGTCGCGATGCTTCACATCGTCAACAACCTGTCGCTGCCGGTTTCGCTCCTCGGCTCCAAGTCGGTGCAGGTCTTCGCCGGTGTGCAGGACGCGATGACGCAATGGTGGTACGGCCATAATGCGGTGGGCTTCTTCCTGACCGCGGGCTTCCTGGGCATGATGTACTATTTCGTGCCGAAGCAGGCCGAGCGGCCGGTCTTCAGCTACAAGCTGTCGATCGTCCACTTCTGGGCGCTGATCTTCCTCTATATCTGGGCGGGTCCGCACCACCTGCACTACACCGCGCTGCCCGACTGGGCTTCGACCTTGGGCATGGTGTTCTCGGTGATCCTGTGGATGCCTTCCTGGGGCGGCATGATCAACGGGCTGATGACGCTCTCGGGTGCCTGGGACAAGCTCCGCACCGATCCGATCATCCGGATGATGGTGATCTCCATCGGCTTCTACGGCATGTCGACCTTCGAGGGCCCGATGATGTCGATCCGCGCGGTGAACTCGCTCTCGCACTACACCGACTGGACCATCGGCCACGTCCATTCCGGCGCCCTGGGCTGGAACGGCATGATCACCTTCGGCGCGCTCTACTTCCTGACGCCGAGGCTCTGGAACCGCGAGCGGCTCTACTCGCTCGACATGGTGAACTGGCACTTCTGGCTCGCGACGATCGGCATCGTGCTCTACGCGGCGTCGATGTGGGTGTCGGGCATCATGGAAGGCCTGATGTGGCGCGAAGTCGATGCGAACGGGTTCCTGGTGAACGCCTTCGCCGACACGGTCGCCGCCAAGTACCCGATGTACGTGGTGCGGGCGCTGGGCGGGGTCCTGTATCTCACGGGCGCGATCATCATGTGCTACAACCTCTGGATGACCGTGCGCGGTGCGCCTGCAAAGGCCCCTGCCATGGCTCCGGCTGAATAAGGAGGGTCGGAACCATGGGAATTCTCGACAAACACAAGGTTCTCGAAACCAACGCGACGGCACTTCTGGTGGGCTCGCTCCTTGTGGTCACCATCGGCGGGATCGTGGAGATCGCCCCCCTGTTCTACCTCGAGAACACCATCGAGAAGGTGGAGGGGATGCGGCCCTACTCGCCGCTGGAACTGCAGGGGCGCGAGATCTATCTGCGCGAGGGCTGCTATGTCTGCCACAGCCAGATGATCCGGCCGATGCGCGACGAGGTCGAACGCTACGGGCATTACTCGCTGGCGGCGGAGTCGATGTACGACCATCCGTTCCAGTGGGGCTCGAAGCGGACCGGGCCGGATCTCGCGCGGGTCGGCGGGCGCTACTCGGACGAGTGGCATGTCGATCACCTGACCAACCCGCAATCGGTGGTGCCGGAATCGGTGATGCCGAAATACGGGTTCCTGCTGAGCCGCGAGGTCACGGCCGAACATATCGGCGACCTGATGGCCACGAACCGCGCGGTGGGCGTGCCCTATACCGACGAGATGATCGAGAACGCCTCGGCCGACTTCACGGTCCAGGTCGATCCGTTCGGCGACACCGACGGGCTCCTCGAGCGCTATCCCGGGGCGCAGGTCCGGAACTTCGACGGCGAACCCGGCATCTCCGAGATGGATGCGCTGATCGCCTACATGCAGATGCTCGGCACGCTGGTCGATTTCTCGACCTTCGAGCCCGATGCGAGCCGATAGGAGGGGACAATGGACCACTATTCGATCCTGCGGGAACTGGCGGACAGCTGGGTGCTGATCGCGCTGTTTCTCTTCTTCATCGCTTCGGTCGTCTGGGCCTTCCGGCCCGGCAGCAACGATATCCACAGCGACTCGGCCGCGCTGCCGTTTCGCAATGACGATCGTCCGGCCTCGAACCGGGCGGAGGACCGCACATGAGCACGGACAAGAACAAGGACGTCGAAACCACCGGCCACAGCTGGGACGGGATCGAGGAATACAACAATCCGCTGCCGAAATGGTGGCTGTGGACCTTCTATCTGACGATCGTCTGGGGGCTGATCTACACGATCGCCTACCCGGCCTGGCCGCTGATCAGCGGGGCGACGCCGGGTCTGCTCGGGTTCTCGACGCGGGCCGACGTGGCCGCCGACATCGCCACGGTGAACGAGCGGAATGCCGCGATCAACGAGCGGCTGGCCAATGTGGAGCTCGCGTCGCTTGCCGACGATGCCGAGCTGCAGGGCTTTGCCCGGAATGCGGGCGCGGCCGTGTTCCGTTCGAAATGCGGGCAGTGCCACGGGGCGGGGGCGGCCGGAGTGCAGGCCTCGGGCTATCCGAACCTCCTGGACGACGACTGGCTCTGGGGCGGCACCATCGACGACATCGCCTACACGGTGACCAACGGGATCCGCAACGAGCAGTCGCCCGATGCGCGCTATTCGGAGATGCCAGCCTTCGGCGAGCTTCTGGAAGGCGACGAGATCAAGGCGCTGGTGGCCCATGTTCGCGCGATTTCGGGCCAGGAGTACGACAAGGCGCCGGAAGCTGCCGGTGCCCAGCTGTTCCTCGACAATTGCGCGGCCTGCCATGGCGACGAGGGCAAGGGGGACCAGGGCGTCGGCGCGCCGAACCTGACGGACACGATCTGGCTCTATGGCGGTGACGAAGCTACGCTGACCGAGACGATCACCTACGCGCGGTTCGGCGTGATGCCGGCCTGGTCGGAGGAATACCGGCACGGTCAGGGCCTAGACCAGGCACAGATCAACGCGGTCGCGGCCTATGTCCACGGGCTCGGCGGCGGTCAGTAGCGAGGGATTCGAGCCCGTCGATCCTGTTCGCGCGTTTCACGTGGCTCGACGACGGCGGTACCGGAGGGTGCCGCCGTCACCTTTTCAGGTCAGGAGTGGATCGGCCCGTCGCCGCAGGCGAGCGCCGCCTCGCGCACCGCTTCCGAATAGGTCGGATGCGCATGGCAGGTGCGGGCCACGTCCTCCGCCGCCGCGCCGAACTCCATCGCGACGCAGATCTCGTGGATCAGGTCGCCCACCATCGGGCCGATCATGTGCGCGCCGAGGATCCGGTCGGTCTCGGCATCGGCGAGGAGCTTGACGAAGCCCTCGCCCGCGAAATTCGCCTTCGCCCGGCCATTGCCCATGAAGCTGAACTTGCCGGCCTTGTACTTGCGGCCGGCCTCCTTGAGCTGTTCCTCGGTCTGGCCGACCGAGGCGACCTCGGGCCAGGTGTAGATGACGCCGGGGATCACGCCGTAATTCACGTGGCCCTTCTGGCCGGCGATGGTCTCGGCAACGGCCATGCCCTCGTCCTCGGCCTTGTGGGCGAGCATCGGGCCGGAGACGCAGTCGCCGATGGCGTAGATGCCCGGCACCGAGGTCTCCCAATGCGCGCCGGTCTTGATGACGCCGCGCTCGGTCGTCTCGACGCCGATTTCCGCGAGGCCGAGCCCGTCGGTATAGGCGCGGCGGCCGGTGGCGACGAGGACGGCGTCGGCCTCGAGCGTATGGTCGCTGTCGTCCTTGCGGAGCTTGTAGGCGATCTTGGCCTTGGTCTTGGTCGCCTCGACGCCCTGCACAGCGGCGCCGAGGATGAACTCGAGCCCCTGTTTCTTCAGGGATCGCTGCAATGTCTTCTGGATCTCGCCATCCATGCCGGGGGTGATGAAGTCGAGATACTCGACCACCGTCACCTCGGCGCCGAGGCGGGCATAGACGGAGCCCATCTCGAGGCCGATGACGCCGGCGCCGATCACCACCAACTTCTTGGGAATCCTGGGCAATTCGAGCGCGCCCGTGGAGGTCACCACGACCTTCTCGTCGACCGTCACCCCGGGCAGCGAAGCGGATTCGGAGCCCGTGGCGATGACGATGTTCTTCGCCTCGTGCAGCTCGTCGCCGACCTTGACCTTGCCGGCCGCCGGCACCGAGCCCCAGCCCTTCAGCCAGTCGATCTTGTTCTTCTTGAACAGGAATTCGACGCCCTTGGTGTTCTGGCCGATCACCTCGTCCTTGTAGGCAAGCATCCGTTTCCAATCGACTTTCGGCGCCGAGCCCACGAGGCCCATGGCGGCGAAATTATGCTCGGCCTCGTGGAGCTGATGGCTCGCGTGGAGGAGCGCCTTGGAGGGGATGCAGCCCACGTTGAGGCAGGTGCCGCCGAGCGTCTCGCGGCCCTCGACACAGGCGGTCTTGAGACCCAGTTGCGCGCAGCGGATGGCGCAGACATAGCCGCCCGGGCCGCCGCCGATTACGATCACGTCATAGCTTGCCAAAGGGGTCTCCTTTCCGGATTCTGGCCGGTCACAACCTGTACACAGCCCGTACACAACCTGTACACCGGCCGCGCACCGTGGCCCTCATAGCAGAGCCGTGACGATCATGGCCAGCGTCGCCAGGAACCCCACGAACCAGATCGCCGAGCGCCAGGGCGAAAGGCCGAAATAATAGGCCGGGACGTAGAGCACGCGGGCGCCGAGATAGGCCCAGCCGCAGGTGGCGGTGAACCCCGAGGCCTGGCCCGAGAGCGTCACCACGGTGACCGCGAGGGTGAAGAGGATCAGACCCTCGAAATGGTTGTTGAGCGCCCGGAGGAGCCGCGCCGTCCTGACCGAGAGCAGATCTTCCAGCGCGCCGCCCAGCTGCTGGCGGTCGCGCGGGCTGGCGGTTTTCTTGGGGCCGAGCTCGAGATTGGCGAGCACGGACAGGGCGGCGAATTGCGCGGCCTGCAGGAGCCCGGCGAGGGCGAGGGCAGTGAGTTCGGGTGTCATCAGAGGGCCAGGAAATAGAGGGCGAAGGTGGCGAGGTAGGCGGCGAGCCAGAGCGCGGTCCTGATCCCGGTGATGCCGAAGAGATAGGCCGGGAAATAGGCCAGCCGGCAGAGCACGAAGACCTGCGCCGCGACGAGGCTCCCCGATGTGGACTGGTCGCGGAGCGTGATGGCGAGGATCGGCGGCGTGACCAGCGCGAGCGCGGTGACCGAGTTCCAGAGCGCCCGGTCGAGCCTTGCGATCATCTTCGGCAGCTCCCGCGGTTCGTCGCGGGCGGACATGAGGTAGCCCATGTCGAACTGCGCCATCATGCCGGTGGTCTTGAGCCCGAGCACCACGGCCACGATCAGGCCGTAGAGGAGGAGGATCGAGAGTTCGTCGGTGAGCAAGTCGGGCCCCTCCTTCTGCCGGGTCGGTTCGACAATGGCCCGGGCGTGCGGAAAGGGAAAGGGGGCGCGGGACGGCCTTTGCGGCTCAGCCACCGGACGGTGTCGCGAGGGCCGCTCCGGTGGCCCGGGTTGCGGAGGAGGACGCCGGAGGCGCGGGTGGCGGGCAAATGGGCGGGTTTGCTACGGTCGTTCGATGCCCCGCCCGGAATCAAGGCCCGAAGGGCCGCCGGGCGAGCGCCTGCCCGTCCCGGCGGGCTGGCGCTTTGGTAACGTTTGCGCGCCGAACGTAGGTACTGCGGGGTGGCACCATAAAGCGCGCCCCTCAATCGTTGCAGCGCCATCCCACGGGCAGGCGCTCGCCCTGCTTGCGAAATCCTGGAATGGCGTCACAATGTTTCCTATCTTGATCCGAAGAACGGGAAGGTCTCAACTTTTTGCCAAAAGTCCCCAAACCGTCGGTCAAGGAACGAAAGGCCGCCTTGCTTGCCCAGCATGTCAAAGATGCAGGCAGGCGGGCGCAAAAGGGCGTCGAACCGAACGATCGCCGCTACGCCCCCGAATTCCAAAAGCGGCTCCGGCGTATGTCTGCGCAAGAAATCGACGATCTCTTGCATGGCGATGACGACTGACGGGACGCGATACCCAGCTCACAAATCCATCAGCAGCCGTCTCGGATCCTCCAACGCCTCCTTCACCCGGACGAGGAAGGTCACCGCGCCCTTGCCGTCGACGATGCGGTGGTCGTAGCTGAGCGCGAGGTACATCATCGGGCGGATCTCGATCTTGCCGGCGATCACCATGGGTCGTTCCTGGATCTTGTGCATGCCGAGGATGCCCGATTGCGGCGGGTTCAGGATCGGCGAGGACATGAGCGAGCCGTAGACGCCGCCGTTCGAGATGGTGAAGGTGCCGCCCTGCATCTCGGCCATCGACAGCTTGCCGTCGCGGGCGCGCTTGCCCTTTTCGGCGATGGCCTTCTCGATGGCGGCGAAGGACATCGTATCGGCGTCGCGGATCACAGGGACGACGAGGCCGGTGGGGGTGCCGGTGGCGATGCCCATGTGGACGAACTTCTTGTAGACGATGTCGGTGCCGTCGATCTCGGCATTGACCTCGGGCACCTCGAAGAGCGCGTGGCAGCAGGCCTTTGTGAAGAAGGACATGAAGCCGAGGCGGGTGCCGTGCTTCTTCTCGAAGAGGTCCTTGTACTCGTTGCGGAGCGCCATCACCGCGGACATGTCGACCTCGTTATAGGTCGTGAGCATGGCGGCGGTGTTCTGGGCGTCCTTGAGGCGGCGCGCGATGGTCTGGCGGAGGCGGGTCATCTTGACCCGCTCCTCGCGGGCGGCGTCCTCGGCGGCGACGGGGGCGCGGGGGACCTGGGCGGGTTCGGGGGGCGGCGCCTTGGCGGCGGCGGTGCCGGCGGCGACGGCCTTCTGGACGTCTTCCTTCATGATGCGGCCGTCCTTGCCGGTGCCGGTCACCTGGTCGGGCGAGAGGCCCTTCTCGGCCATCATCTTGGTGGCGGAGGGGGCGTTCTCGATGTCTTTCTGCCCGCTGGCGGCCCCGGCGGCTGTGCCGGCCGCGCCCGCCCGCGTGCCCTCGGCCGCTGCCGGGGCAGCGGCGCCCGCGCCTGTGCCGAGGATGGCGAGCTTGCCGCCGGCCTCGACGGTGTCGCCCTCGCCCTTGAGGATCTGGGTCAAGGTGCCGGCGGCGGGGGCAGGGACCTCGACCGAGACCTTGTCGGTTTCGAGCTCGCAGAGCATCTCGTCGGCGGCGACAGTGTCGCCGACCTTCTTGAACCAGGTCGCCACGGTGGCCTCGGCGACGCTTTCGCCGAGGGTGGGCACCATCACGTCGACGCTGGCGCCGGCGCCGCCGTTGGGTTTCGGCGCGGCGTCGGCCTCGGGTTTGGCCGGGGCGGCGGGTTTCGCGGCGCCGTCGGCGACGACGGCGAGGAGCGCGTCGACACCCACGGTCGCACCTTCGGCGGCGACGATCTCGGCGAGCGTGCCGGCGGCGGGAGAGGGCACCTCGACGGTGACCTTGTCGGTCTCCAACTCGCAGAGCATCTCGTCGACGGCGACGGCGTCGCCCGGCTTCTTGAACCAGGTGGCGACGGTCGCCTCGGTGACGCTTTCGCCGAGCGTGGGAACGCGGACTTCGGTGCTCATTCTATTTTCCTTCGACTGTCAGCGCTTCGTCGACGAGCGCGGCTTGCTGTGCCTTGTGGGCCGAGGCGAGGCCCGTGGCGGGCGAGGCGGCGGCGGAGCGGCCGGCATAGACGGGCCGCGTGTGCTTCGCGCCGATGCGCGAGAGCACCCATTCGATATTGGGCTCCATGAAGGTCCAGCCGCCCTGGTTCTTGGGCTCTTCCTGGCACCAGACGATCTCGGCCTGCTTGAAGCGTTCCAGTTCCTTGACCATCGACAGGGCCGGGAACGGGTAGAACTGCTCGACGCGCATCAGGTAGACATCGGTGAGGCCGCGGGCATCGCGTTCCTCGAGGAGGTCGTAGTAGACCTTGCCCGAGCAGAGCACGACGCGCCGGATCTTGTCGTCGGCCACCAGTTCGGTGTCGGAATTGCCGTGCTGGGCGTCGTCCCAGAGGATCCGGTGGAAGGACGAGCCGGACTGGAACTCCTTCGCCGTCGAGATCGCGAGCTTGTGGCGCAGCAGCGATTTCGGGGTCATCATGACGAGCGGCTTGCGGTAGTCGCGGTGGAGCTGCCGGCGCAGGATGTGGAAGTAGTTCGCGGGCGTGGTGCAGTTCGCGACGATCCAGTTGTCCTCGGCGCACATCTGCAGGAACCGCTCCAGCCGGGCGGAGGAGTGCTCCGGCCCCTGGCCCTCGAAGCCGTGCGGCAGGAGCATGACGAGGCCCGACATCCGGAGCCACTTGCGTTCGCCCGAGGAGATGAACTGGTCGAACATGATCTGGGCGCCGTTGGCGAAATCGCCGAACTGCGCTTCCCAGAGCGTGAGCGCGTTGGGCTCGGCGAGCGAGTAGCCGTATTCGAAGCCCAGAACCGCGTATTCCGACAGCATCGAGTCGATGACCTCGTAGCGGGCCTGGCCCTCGCGGATGCCGTTCAGGGGATAGTAGCGCTCCTCGGTGTCCTGGTTCACGAGGCCGGAATGGCGCTGCGAGAAGGTGCCGCGCGTTGAATCCTGACCGGCGAGCCGGACCGGGTAACCTTCGAGCAGGAGTGAGCCGAAGGCCAGTGCCTCGGCCGTGGCCCAGTCGAAGCCCTTGCCGGACTTGAACATCTCGGCCTTGGTGTCGAGGAGGCGTTCCACCGTCTTGTGCAGCGCGAAACCTTCGGGCGCGCGGGTGAGCGCCTTGCCGATTTCCTCGAAGGTGGCCTTCTTGATGGCCGTCTTGCCGCGTTGGTATTTCTCGCCCTGCCGGTCGAGATGGCTCCAGCGGCCGTCGAGCCAGTCGGCCTTGTTCGGCTTGAAGTTCTTGCCGGCCTCGAACTCCTCGTTGAGATGGGCTTGGAAGGCGGCCTTCATGTCCTCGATCTCGCCCTCGGGGATCAGCCCGTCCTTCACCAGCCGCTCGGTGTAGATCTGAAGCGTCGTCTTATGCTTCTTGATCCGCTTGTACATGATCGGGTTGGTGAACATCGGTTCGTCGCCCTCGTTATGGCCGAACCGCCGGTAGCAGAACATGTCGATCACCACGTCCTTGCGGAACTTCTGGCGAAACTCGGTGGCGACCTTGGCGGCGTGCACGACCGCCTCGGGGTCGTCGCCGTTCACGTGGAAGATCGGCGCTTCGACCATCAGCGCGATATCGGTCGGGTAGGGCGAGGAGCGCGAGAAATGCGGCGCGGTGGTGAAGCCGATCTGGTTGTTCACCACGATATGGATCGTGCCGCCGGTGCGGTGCCCGCGCAGGCCCGAGAGGCCGAAGCACTCCGCCACCACGCCCTGGCCCGCGAAGGCCGCGTCGCCGTGCAGCAGGATCGGGATGCAGGTGATCCGCTCGTCGTCGTTGTTCTGGTCCTGCTTGGCGCGGGCCTTGCCGAGGACCACCGGGTTGACCGCCTCGAGATGCGATGGGTTCGCGGTGAGCGAGAGGTGCACCGAGTTGCCGTCGAACTCCCGGTCGGAGGAGGCGCCGAGATGGTATTTCACGTCGCCCGAGCCGTCGACATCCTCGGGCTTGAAGCTGCCGCCCTGGAACTCGTTGAAGATCGCGCGGTAGGGTTTCGACATCACGTTGGCGAGCACCGAGAGCCGGCCCCGGTGCGGCATGCCGATCACCACGTCGCGGGCGCCGAGATTACCGCCGCGCTTGATGATCTGCTCCATCGCCGGCACGAGCGCCTCGCCGCCGTCGAGGCCGAAGCGCTTGGTGCCCATGTACTTGACATGGAGGAACTTTTCGAAGCCTTCCGCCTCGACCAGCTTGTTCAGGATCGCGCGGCGGCCTTCGCGGGTGAAGGCGATCTCCTTGCCGAAGCCCTCGATCCGCTCCTTCAGCCAGGCGGCCTCCTCGGGGTTCGAGATGTGCATGTACTGGAGCGCGAAGGTGCCGCAATAGGTGCGCTTCACGATGTCGAGGATCTCGCGCATCGAGGCGAAGTCGAGGCCGAGCACCTTGTCGATGAAGATCGGCCGGTCCATGTCGGTCTCGGTAAAGCCGTAGCTGCGCGGATCGAGTTCCGGGTGCGGCGTCGTCTCGCGCATGCCCAAGGGGTCGAGATCGGCAACGAGATGGCCGCGGATCCGGTAGGCGCGGATGATCATCAGCGCGCGGATCGAGTCGAGCACCGCCTGGCGCACCTGGTCGTCGGTGACGGTGACGCCCTTCTCGGCGGCCTTGGCCTTGATCGTGTCGCTGGCTTTGGCTTGGGCAACGGGGCCGAGATCGCCCCAGTTTCCGTCGAGCGCGTGGGTGAGGTCGTCGGCCGGTTGCGGCGGCCAGTCGCGGCGCGCCCAGGAGGGGCCGGCGGCCTCGCGCTTGGCGTCGACGTCGCTGTCGCCGAGCTGGCGGAAGAAGCTCTGCCAGGCCTCGTCCACCGCGTTCGGGTCGGTGGCGTAGCGGGCGTAGAGCTGCTCGATATATTCCGCGTTGTGCCCCTGCAGGAAGGAAGAGGCGTGGAAGACGTCGTTGGGGATCTGTTCGGTCATTGGGTCACCTCGTGCGGGTGTTTGCTGACGGGTATGATCGGGGTCACCGGCCGGGCTCCGTGGTGAAGGAGACCGCCAGGGTGGTGCGCAAGGGCTCGGCGAGGGTCGGGTTGGCGGCGTCGGGATCGGCCGAGGTCAGGGAGACCTCGGTGCGCCAGGTCTCGGTGCCGTAGTCGAGCACGGTGGTCACCATGGCGGCCTGGCGGACGGGGCCGGTTTCGGTGACGGCGCCGGCGCGGGCGAGGTTTTCGAAGAGCCTGTCGCTGTCGGCCGAATTCAGCGTGGCGAGGCGGCAGGTGGGGTTGCCGGCGGCGTCCTCGCCCAGGACCAGCCTTGCGGTTCCGTGGCGATAGATCGTCTCGGGGAGCGCCACGGGGCCGGCGTCGCGGGTGGGCCAGGTTTCGAGGAGGGCGGCGTCGCGGAAGGCGGCGGCGTCCTCTGCGTCGGGCGTGGTCGCCGTCCAGCCGGTGTCGGCGAGGCGGGCGAGCCGGAGCTCGAGGCCCGGGCCGGGAAGCGTGCAGGCGCTCATCGCCTCGCGGAACCGCTCGGACGTATCGGGCGTGTCCGCGGCGGCGGATGTAGCAAGGAGGAGGGCGGCGGCGCCCACGATGGGAACCCGCCGGAACGGAGAAGCGCGCTGCGGTCCCTCGCTGGGAGGGGAGGGCGATCCTATCGGTCCGGCGGCGCCCATGTCACTAGCCGATGGCCTCCAGCACGGCCTCGCCGAGTGTCGCGGGGCTTTCGGCCACGACGATCCCGGCCGAGCGCATCGCCTCGATCTTGTCCTCGGCGCCGCCCTTGCCGCCGGCAATCATGGCGCCCGCGTGGCCCATGCGGCGGCCCGGAGGCGCGGTGCGGCCGGCAATGAAGCCTGCGACGGGTTTCTTGCGGCCCTTCTTCGCCTCGTCCTTCAGGAACTGCGCGGCCTCTTCCTCGGCCGAGCCGCCGATCTCGCCGATCATGATGATTGACTGCGTTTCGTCGTCGCCGAGGAACCATTCCAGCACGTCGAGATGCTCGGTGCCCTTGATCGGGTCGCCGCCGATGCCCACGCAGGTGGACTGGCCGAGGCCGACATCTGTCGTCTGTTTCACGGCCTCATAGGTAAGCGTGCCGGAGCGCGACACAACACCCACCGAGCCGCGCTTGTGGATATGGCCGGGCATGATGCCGATCTTGCAGGCGTCGGGCGTGATGACGCCCGGGCAGTTCGGGCCGATCAGCCTTGTCGCCGAGCCTTCCAGCGCGCGCTTGACCTTCATCATGTCAAGCACCGGGATGCCCTCGGTGATGCAGACGACCACGGGCACCCTGGCGTCGATCGCCTCGAGGATCGAGTCGGCGGCGAAGGGGGGCGGGACGTAGATCACGCTGGCGGTGGCGCCGGTCCTGGCGACCGCCTCGTGGACCGAGTCGAACACGGGCAGGTCGAGATGGGTCTGACCGCCCTTGCCGGGCGTCACGCCGCCGACCATCTTGGTGCCGTAGGCGATGGCCTGTTCCGAATGGAAGGTACCCTGGGAGCCGGTGAAGCCCTGGCAGATCACCTTGGTGTTTTCGTCGATGAGTACGGCCATTTTTTTAGCCCCTGAGTTCTGTGTGGTGAAGGCAAGTCGGCATCCAATGCGGCTCCTTGTATTGCCGCAACGATTTTGCCGTTGGAAAGGAAGGTATTCTTCCGTCGGCCAAGTAGGTCAGCTCGGAAGCGGGATGGATGAAGATTTTCTTTCCATTCAGCAGGTACTGGATTGCCTTAGCCGTTTCTTCCGATAGTCCAGCCCAGAGTACGATGTTTTCGTAGTTGGGATAGTAAAGCGCTTGGTCGCCCCCCTCGTGATCAACGAACTGAGATATTTCGGCGAAGGACACGTGACCGCGGTCATGTACCAAACCCAAAATCATCCACTTCTGTTCATCTGGGTGCCGCCCCATTCTGCTAGTCCTTCACCGCCTTCACGATCTTCTCCGCCGCATCCGAGAGGTTGTCGGCGGCGATGACGTTGAGGCCGGAGGAGTTGATGATCTCCTTGCCCTTCTCGACATTGGTGCCTTCGAGGCGGACGACGAGGGGCACGGCGAGGCCGACTTCCTTGACCGCCGAGACCACGCCCTCGGCGATGATGTCGCAGCGCATGATGCCGCCGAAGATGTTGACGAGGATGCCCTTCACGTTCGGGTCGGACGTGATGATCTTGAACGCCTCGGTGACCTTCTCCTTGGTAGCGCCGCCGCCCACGTCGAGGAAGTTGGCGGGGGAGGAGCCGTAAAGCTTGATGATGTCCATCGTCGCCATCGCGAGGCCGGCGCCGTTCACCATGCAGCCGATCTCGCCGTCGAGCGCGATGTAGTTGAGGTCGTATTTCGAGGCGGCGAGCTCCTTGGGGTCTTCCTCGGTCTCGTCGCGGAGTTCCGAGATGTCGGGATGCCGCGCGGTGGCGTTGCCGTCGAAGCCCATCTTGGCGTCGAGGCATTTGAGGTCGCCCTTGTCGGTGACGATCAGGGGGTTGATCTCGAGCATCTCCATGTCCTTGTCCACGAAGAGCTTGTACAGCGTGCCCATGAGCGCGACGCATTGCTTGACCTGCGGGCCCTTGAGGCCGAGCGCGAAGGCGATGCGGCGGCCGTGGAACGGCTGGTAGCCGGTGGCCGGGTCGACCGAGAAGGAGAGGATCTTTTCCGGGGTCTTCTCGGCGACTTCCTCGATGTCCATGCCGCCCTCGGTGGAGGCGACGAAGGCGATGCGGCTGGTCTGCCGGTCGACGAGGAGCGCGAGATACATCTCGGTCTCGATGCCCGAGCCGTCCTCGATATAGATCCGGTTGACCTGCTTGCCGGCCTCGCCGGTCTGCTTGGTGACGAGGGTGCGGCCGAGCATCTTCTTCGCTTCGTCGGCGGCCTCTTCCACGGATTTCGTGATCCGGACGCCGCCCTTGTCGCCGGCATCGGCCTCCTTGAAGGTGCCCTTGCCGCGGCCGCCGGCGTGGATCTGCGCCTTGACCACCCAGAGCGGCCCGTCGAGCCCGCTGGCGGCGGTCTTGGCGTCTTCGGCCTTGAGGACGACCCGTCCGTCCGAAACCGGCGCCCCGTACTGACGGAGCAATGCCTTGGCCTGGTATTCGTGGATGTTCATGGGGGTCTCCCGCAATTCTACCGATGTTCCGTCCATGCCATGGCTGGCGCGGGCGACGAAACGGAAATCCGCGCGAACGGGCGGATTTTTCGCGGGATTCGCGGGATATCGCGCGGGAGGCGGAAATTTGTGATCACAGGTTTTGATGTGTGATCACAATGTTAGGGCTACCGGTGCCGGATGCGGCGCGCGGGCCGATTCGGCGCAAGAAAAAGGCGGCCCGCGAAGGGCCGCCCCGATCGTGTCGCGTGGGGCCGGAGCTCAGGCGAGGCTCTGGTCGATTCCCTTGCAGGCCTCGACGAGGCCCTTCACGGCGTCGACCGACTTGTCGAACATCGCCTGTTCGTCCTTGTCGAGCTTGATCTCGATGACCTTTTCGATGCCGCTGGCGCCAATCACGGTGGGCACGCCCACATAGAGACCCTTGAGGCCGTAGGCGTTGTCCACATGGGCGGCGCAGGGGAGCACGCGCTTCTGGTCCTTGAGGTAGGATTCGGCCATCTCGATGGCGCTGGTGGCCGGCGCGTAGAAGGCCGAGCCGGTTTTCAGGAGGCCGACGATCTCGGCGCCGCCGTCGCGGGTGCGCTGGATGATGCCGTCGAGCTTCTCCTGGGTGGTCCAGCCCATCTCGATGAGGTCGGGGAGCGGGATGCCGGCGACGGTGGAGTAGCGGGCGAGCGGCACCATGGTGTCGCCGTGACCGCCGAGCACGAAGGCGGTGACGTCCTTCATCGAGACTTCGAATTCGAGGCTGAGGAAGTGGCGGAAGCGGGCGCTATCGAGCACGCCGGCCATGCCGCAGACCTTGTTGTGCGGCAGGCCCGAGAATTCGCGCAGCGCCCAGACCATCGCGTCGAGCGGGTTGGTGATGCAGATGACGAAGGCGTTGGGGGCGTATTGGGCGATGCCCTCGCCGACGGATTTCATGACCTTGAGGTTGATGCCGAGGAGGTCGTCGCGGCTCATACCCGGCTTGCGCGGCACGCCGGCGGTGACGATGCAGACATCGGCGCCGGCGATGTCGGCATAGTCGTTGGTGCCCGTGAGCGCGGCGTCGAAGCCCTCGGACGGGCCGGATTCGGCGAGGTCGAGCGCCTTGCCCTGGGGGGTGCCCTCGGCGATGTCGAACAGGACGACATCGCCCAGCTCCTTCAGCGCCGCGAGATGGGCGAGCGTGCCGCCGATCTGCCCCGCTCCGATCAACGCGATCTTCGGTCTGGCCATGGTTGGTCTCCGGCTGGATGAACGTTGGCCGCGATGGGTAGCGGCGCCGTGCCTCGCGCGCAAGGCCGGTTGTCGCCGGAGGGCCGGGGGCTCCGGTCCGGCAGAGCGGTAAGCGGAGACGGGTAGGAGGTTTTCAGCCGGATCGGCCGGGAATGCCCAATATTTGGGTTCGCGCGCGGTGCCTGCAATGGTCCCGAAGGGCACGACCTTCGATGTGCGGGCGATTCTCGCGCCGCACCGGACATGTGGCGTCAGCCGGCGCTCATGCGTGCGGCGTTGCAGGGCACGGCACACCGGGTGGGGTCGAACGCTACGCCCGCGCAGCGCGGGCGCACCTTACGATGTGGCGCCGAAGATCCAGAGCGTGTCGGTCTGGCCCTCGTCGACGGTGATCTCCGGCGGCTGAGCGACGTAGCCGTCCGGCGGCAGCACGGTGGCGCGTTCGGCCTGGCCACGGACATTCCATTCGAAGCAGACCGTGGCCGTGAATTCGTTCAGCGTCAGCGGAAAGCACTCGTTGTCGTCCGGGCCGTGCACCATCTCGTTGTGAAAGGTGACCTGTGCGCGCGCGCCGCGATGTTCGTGGTCCGGCTCGTGGATCTCGATCCAGGCCGAAGTGCCGCCCCAGTCGTATCGACTCTGGGCTTGGGCCTGCGACGCGAGGCCGAACAGGGGGATACTCGCGTAGAGTATGAAGTGGGTCTTGAGGCACATGGCGCCTGAACCTTTCTGGAGGTCGGCCCGGCCACCCGGTCGGCGATGCGGGAGAGATCCCGCCTGTCGGACCTTGCTTCCGCGAAGGTCCGTCGCATCGGCTGGGTTCCGCGAATCTGCTGGGCTGCGGAACTGCCAATGCGGGGCGTGTCGCCGCCGGCGTCAGGCAGATGTTGACGCAGGCCGCCTAGAGGGCTTCTTCGCCCTGAACCGCGACTTCCGAGAGCTTCTCGTAGGACTGGCCGGAAGCGACGAGGCAGGTGGTGCCGGTTGGGTTCGTGACCGTGATCGTCCAGGTGCCGGTTTCCAGCGAGGCGAAGACTTCCACCACTTGGTTGTTGGCACCGAGACCGATCGACTGTCGCGATTCGCCGTAGCGGTCGGCCAGACGTTCGAGAACGAAGCTGCGCTGGCCGCAGTTCCGTTGTTCGGTGGACTGGCCGAAAGCGTGGTTGGTGGCGAGGATCAGCGCGCCGATGCCGAAGGAGAGCGTGAAGAGCTGACGGGTCATTTTGCGTTTCCCTTTTCCCGGCCCAACGGACTGCCCGACAAGGCCGCCTGAATCCGCAATTCGGGAGGTTCTGTGTCTGTTCCCGTGTTTGCGTGGCCCGGAACCTGCGCGAGAACCCTCCAAGATAGGGTTAACGCACCGCGCGAAAATCGCGCGCCACGCCGCAGTGCAGAAAAACCGCTTGCGTATGACTGCGCGGATGTGCTGTTTGGCGCAATAATATTGCTGAGGGGTCCTTCCATGGATGTCGTGACGCGGCCGTGGCGGTCGGTGCTCTATATTCCTGGCGCGCGCGAACGGGCGCTCGAGAAGGCGCGGACACTGCCCGTCGATGCGATCATCTTCGATCTCGAGGATGCGGTCGCCCCGGGCGAGAAGGTCACGGCGCGGGACACGCTGGCGCGCGCGCTGGCGGCGGGCGGCTTTGGCGGCCGGGCGCGGCTGGTGCGGATCAACGGGCTCGACACCGAATGGGGCGATGACGACGCAGTCGCCGCGGCGGCGATGGACAGCGACGCGGTGCTGGTGCCGAAAGTGGAGAGCCCGACGATGCTTAACGCGGTCGCCGAGCGCGCGCCGGGCCGCAGGCTCTGGGCGATGATCGAGACCCCGGCCGGCGTGCTGAATGCCGCGGCGATCGCGGCACATCCGCTGCTGGAGGGTTTCGTCCTGGGAACCAACGACCTCGCCAAGGATCTGAACGCACGGTTCCGGCCCGACCGGCTGCCGATGATGGCGGCGCTGCAGACGACGCTCCTGGCGGCGCGGGCGTCGGGCAAGGTCTGTGTTGACGGCGTCTACAACGCGTTCAAGGACGAGGACGGGCTGCGCGCGGAATGCGAGCAGGGGCGCGACCTGGGGATGGACGGGAAATCGCTGATCCATCCGGCGCAGGTCGCCGTGGCGAACGCCGTCTTCGGGCCGAGCGAGGAGGAGCTCGACCTCGCGCGGCGGCAGATCGAGGCCTTTGACGCGGCCATCGCGACGGGGCAGGGTGTGGCCGTGGTGGATGGCCGCATCGTCGAGAACCTGCATGTCGCGACCGCGCGCGCGGTGCTCGACAAGGCTCGCGCGATCGCGGAACTGGAGGGAACATGAGCCTTTTGATCGCCGGGATCGCGCTCTGGTGGGCTGGGCATCTCTACAAGCGCCTGCTGCCCGACCTGCATGCGCGGTTCGGCAAGGGCGTCTCGGCCCTCGCGATTCTGGCGGGGCTGGTGCTGATCGTGTTCGGGTTCCGCGGGATGGACTATGTCCCGGTCTACGCGCCGCCCTCCTGGGGGGTGCATCTCAATAACCTCCTGATGCTGATCGCGGTGATCCTGATGGGGGCGGGAAGCTCGAAGAGTTCGCTCCGGCGGGTTCTGCGGCACCCGATGCTGACCGGCGTTGTCGTCTGGGCCGTGGCGCATCTCGTGGCGAATGGCGACCTGGCGGGGGTGATCCTGTTCGGCTCCATGGCGGTCTGGGCGCTGGTCGAGATGGCGGTCATCAATGCGCGCGAGCCGGGCTACGAGCCCTGGCAGGGCGGGTCGCTGTTCGGGTCGTTCAAACTGCTGATGATCTCGGCCGGTGTCTATCTGGCGATCGGCTTCATTCATTGGGGTCTCGGCCGCTGGCCGTTCGGGTGAGGCGATGAAGGCCTACAGATTGCTGACCGGGGACGACACCTCCGCCTTCTGCCACAAGGTCACCGAGGCATTGTCGAAAGGCTGGGAGCTCCATGGCGGGCCGTCCTACGCCTATGACGCGGCCAATGGTGTGATGCGCTGCGCCCAGGCCGTGGTGAAGGAGGTGCCGGGCGAATACCGGCCGGATGTGAAACTCGGGAGCCTCTGACGACATGACCAAGACCAATGCGGGCCGGTTCTTCGAGGACTACCGGCTGGGCGAGGTGATCCGCCATGGCGTGCCGCGCACGCTGTCGGGGGGCGAGCGGGCGCTCTACCACGCGCTCTATCCGGCGCGGGGCGCGCTCTACTCGTCGGACGCCTTTGCGCGGGCCTGCGGGTTGCCGGCGTCGCCGCTCGACGACCTGATCGTGTTTCACACCGTGTTCGGCAAGACCGTGCCGGATGTGTCGCTGAACGCCGTGGCGAATCTGGGCTATGCCGAGGGGCGCTGGCTGCGGCCGGTCTTTCCAGGCGAGACGCTGTGCTCGGAGTCCGAAGTGATCGGGCTGCGGCAGCTGTCGAATGGCAAGGCCGGTGTCGTGTGGGTCCGGACGACCGGACGCGACGAACACGGCGCCGCGGTTCTCGACTATGTTCGATGGGTCATGGTGCGAAAGCGCGAGCCCGGATCCGAGGGGCCCGAAGCGGTGGTGCCGGATCTGGCCGAGGCGGTGCCGGCCGAGCGGCTGGTGGTGCCCGAGGGGCTTGATTTCGGCGGGTACGATTTCGCGTTGGCGGGCGAGCCGCATCGCTGGGGCGATTACGAGGTCGGCGAGACCATCGACCATGTGGACGGCGTGACGGTCGAGGAGGCCGAGCACATGCTGGCCACGCGGCTCTGGCAGAACACCGCGAAGGTGCATTTCGATGCCACCGTCCGCGAGGACGGCAAGCGGCTGATCTACGGCGGGCATGTGATCAGCCTCGCGCGTGCGCTGTCCTTCAACGGGCTCGCCAATGCGCAGATGATCGTGGCGCTGAACGGGGGGGCGCATGCCAACCCCTGTTTCGCGGGCGATACCGTCCGGGCCTGGTCCGAGGTGCTGGACAAGGCGGAGACGGGCGCGCCCGGGGTCGGGGCGCTTCGGCTCCGGCTGGTGGCAAGCAAGGGCGCGGCTTTCGAGTTGAAGGGCGCCGATGGAAAGTACCTGCCCGACGTGCTGCTCGACCTGGACTATTGGGCGCTGGTGCCGGTCTAGCGCGCCGAGTGGCGGTCGCGCATTTGCGAACAGTGGCTGCGCTGAGACGCCGAGTTGATGTCTTGTCAGGCTCGACCGATTTGGTCGGCAGTCAACTTTTACGTTTCGGAGCCCGAACCATGACGACGCAAGCGACGAACACTGAAACGAGCCTCGCCCTTCCGGTTGCCGGCTGGGCGCATTGGCTGATCCGCCTGCCGGTGGCGGCGACCTTCCTTTATCACGGCGTCCTGAAACTGGCCGACCTGTCCGGTGGCGCGGAAGCGCTGGGCTTCCCCCTCGCGATCTGGACGCTGGTTGCGCTCGGCGAGACCTTCGGGGGTCTCGGCCTTCTCGGCGGCGGAGTTCTGGCCGGACGGCTGGGCGATCTGCTGACCCGCGCGGCCGGCGCTTCCATCGCCATCGTGATGATCGGTGCGCTCTATCTCGTTCACGTTCCTGGCCCCTGGACGGGCATGGAATTCCAGCTCCTGCTGCTGGCGTCCGGCGTGTTTTTCGCGCTGCGCGGCAACGCCGCCTGACCCGATCCTGCTATGGCGCCGGGCATTTCCCATGCCTGGCGCAAAATATGTGATCACACGCGGGAGCCGTGTGATCACAAGTGAAAACTTTTTGGCACATTGCGCCAAAAGATCGCAACGCACGGGGGACGTACCCCGTGACACCGGCGTTCAAAACTGGCAAGGACGATCCCGATACCTCCCTTGTGGAGCCCGGAAGGAGAGGCCATGGCCGACGTGAACCGGGGCAACCGCCCTCTGTCCCCTCATCTGACCGTTTACCGGCCGCAGCTGACATCGATGACGTCGATCCTGACGCGCATCACCGGCAATGCGCTGATCGTCGCGGCGCTGCTGATCGTCTGGTGGCTGCTCGCCGCCTCGACCTCGCCGGAATACTTCGCGATGGCCGACGGGGTGATCACGTCCTGGTTCGGCGACCTCGTCATGACGCTCTCGGTCCTCGGGCTCTGGTACCACACGCTGGCGGGTATCCGGCATCTGATCTTCGACATGGGTTACGCGCTCGACATTCCGACTGCGGAAAAGCTCGGCATCGCGTGCCTGGGCGGGTCCGTCGTTCTGACGATCCTGACGCTGATCCTGGTCTGAGGGGAGAAGACAATGGCCTATCTGACCGAAAGAAAGCGTGCGGCCGGGCTCGGGTCCGCGAAAGACGGGACGCATCATTTCTGGGAGATGAAGGTGTCGTCGGTGGGGCTCCTGCTCCTGGTGCCGTTCTTCGTCTTCACGGTGGGGCCGATGCTCGGCCAGCCCCATGACGTGGTGGTCGCGCATTTCGCGCGCCCGTTCCCGGCGATCGTGACGGGGCTGACCATCGCGGTCGGGCTCATGCATTTCAAGAACGGCGCGCAGGTGATGATTGAGGACTATGCCGGCGGGATCGCGCGGAAGGCGTTGATCATCGGCGTGACCTGTCTGTGCTATGCGATGGCGGCGACGGGTCTGTTCGCGATCGCCCGTATCGCGCTCTAGAGGGACTGAAGATGGCTGCCTACGAATACGAGACGCATACCTACGACGTGGTCGTCGTCGGTGCCGGGGGAGCGGGCCTCCGGGCGACGCTGGGCATGGCCGAGCAGGGGCTCCGGACGGCCTGCGTCACCAAGGTGTTCCCGACCCGCTCGCATACCGTGGCGGCGCAGGGCGGGATCGCGGCCTCGCTGTCGAATATGGGGCCGGACCACTGGCAGTGGCACATGTACGACACCGTGAAGGGGTCGGACTGGCTGGGCGATACCGACGCGATGGAGTACCTCGCACGGGAGGCGCCGAAGGCGGTCTACGAGCTCGAGCATTACGGGGTGCCGTTCTCGCGCACCGAGGAGGGCAAGATCTACCAGCGCCCCTTCGGCGGCCACACCACCGAATTCGGCGAGGGCCCGCCGGTGCAGCGCACCTGCGCGGCGGCGGACCGGACCGGCCACGCGATCCTGCACACGCTCTACGGCCAGTCGCTGAAGCAGAAGGCGGAGTTTTTCGTCGAGTATTTCGCCATCGACCTGAGCATGTCCGAGGACGGGGCGTGTCAGGGCGTCGTGGCCTGGAAACTCGACGACGGCACGATCCATGTCTTCAACGCGAAGATGACGGTTCTGGCCACGGGCGGTTACGGACGCGCGTATTTCTCGGCGACCTCGGCGCATACCTGCACCGGCGATGGCGGCGGCATGGTGGCGCGGGCCGGGCTGCCATTGCAGGACATGGAGTTCGTGCAGTTCCACCCGACCGGGATCTATGGTGCGGGCTGCCTGATCACCGAAGGCGCGCGCGGCGAGGGCGGCTACCTGACCAACTCCGAGGGCGAGCGGTTCATGGAGCGCTACGCGCCCACCTACAAGGACCTCGCCTCGCGGGACGTGGTGTCGCGCTGCATGACCATCGAGATCCGCGAGGGCCGCGGCGTGGGGCCGCAGAAGGACCACATCCACCTGCACCTGAACCACCTGCCGCCCGAGACGCTGCACGAGCGGCTTCCTGGGATTTCCGAGAGCGCGCGGATCTTTGCGGGCGTCGACGTTACCAAGGAGCCGATCCCGGTCCTGCCGACGGTGCACTACAACATGGGCGGCATTCCCACGAACTACTGGGGCGAGGTGCTGAACCCGACCAAGAAGGATCCCGACCGGGTGTCTCCGGGCCTGATGGCGGTGGGCGAGGCGGGCTGCGCCTCTGTCCATGGCGCCAACCGGCTCGGCTCGAACTCGCTGATCGACCTCGTGGTGTTCGGCCGCGCGGCGGCGATCCGGGCCGGACAGGTCGTGGATGCGGCGGCGCCGGTCCCGGCCGCGAACAAGGCTTCCATCGACAAGGCGCTGGAGCGGTTCGACGGGCTGCGCCACGCGAAGGGCACGGTGCCGACCGCCGAGCTGCGGCTCGAGATGCAGAAGACGATGCAGGCCGACGCGGCGGTGTTCCGGACCGACAAGACGCTCGCGGAGGGCGTGGAGAAGATGTACACGGTGGCGGCGAAGCTGGACGATCTCTCCGTCACCGACCGGAGCCTCGTCTGGAACAGCGATCTCATGGAGACGCTGGAACTGACCAACCTGATGCCGAACGCGCTGGCGACGATCGTCGCCGCCGAGGCGCGGAAGGAGAGCCGCGGGGCACACGCGCATGAGGATTACCCGTCGCGCGACGACGAGGCATGGCGCAAGCATTCGCTGGCTCTGGTGGGCGAGAAGGTGACGCTGGATTACCGGCCGGTGCATCTCGATCCGCTGACGGGGCATGATGAGGGCGGGATCGACCTGAAGAAGATTGCCCCGAAGGCGCGGGTGTATTGATGGGCATTTCGATTGGTGACGCATTGTCATTCTTCGAGGCCATCAGAGGTGCGATTTTGCGCCATGCAGAGAAGAAGAAAGAGGATGAAGTCATCGCCATTCGGCGGGCTCTAAAACACGTCTATTTCTCCGCGAAAACGGTTGAGATGCTCAAACAGGCGGACTGGCGGAACCACTCCAGCTTGATTGTTGCACTGCAAGACAGCCACGCCGACGTGAAGGACGCGATGTGGCATTTGGGCGAGTTGATAGAGTACGACGGCCTCTCGACGGGTACGGGCAGGCTACTTGCGGACATTCAGTACAATAAAGCGCGCTACCGCGAGCAGATTGGGCATATCCTACACGATGCCGGAAACGCCTCAGATGAGGTCAAGTCGGAGCTAGTCATGAATATTCTGAAGCTTAACGAGGCGATTGAGCAAGTCGATGATCGTTTCGGGAAGGACATACTCAGGGATGCCTAGACTTCCGTTGATCGTCGCTCTCGTTATGGCCGTCGCCGCCTGCGACACGCCGGTCGGCACCGCCGTGGCGCGGGAATCGGCGCGGGGCGTGGTGAACAACGTGGTCGAGACCCGCTTTCCGGGCGTGCCGATCACGCCGGTGACCGATTGCATCATCGACAACGCGTCGGGCTCGGAAATCGTTTCGATCGCCTCCGACGCGGTGGCGCGGACGCCGTCCCCGGAAACCGTGCAGCTCGTGATCGAGATCGCTCGGCGGCCGGACACCATTCAATGCTTCGTCGAGGATGCCGGGCCGCTGGTGCTGCCCCGGATCCTGGCAGGTGCAGCCTAGAGGTAGCGACATGGTCGAATTCGTCCTTCCGAAGAACTCCCGGATCGTCACCGGCAAGACCTGGCCGAAGCCCGAAGGTGCCACGAACCTGCGCACCTTCAAGATCTATCGCTGGAACCCCGATGACGGGCAGAACCCTCGCGTCGACACCTATTTCGTCGACATGGACACTTGCGGGCCGATGGTTCTCGACGCGCTCATCAAGATCAAGAACGAGATCGACCCGACGCTGACCTTCCGACGCTCCTGCCGCGAGGGGATCTGCGGCTCCTGTGCGATGAATATCGACGGGATCAACACGCTGGCCTGTATCTACGGCATGGACGAGATCAAGGGCGACGTGAAGATCTACCCGCTGCCGCATATGGATGTCGTGAAGGACCTGATCCCGGACCTGACGCATTTCTACGCGCAGCACGCCAGCGTGATGCCCTGGCTCGAGACCACCACCTCGCGGCCCGAGCACGAGTGGCGGCAGTCGATCGAGGACCGGAAGAAGCTCGACGGCTTGTATGAATGCGTGATGTGCGCCTCCTGTTCCACCTCCTGCCCGAGCTACTGGTGGAACGGCGACCGCTATCTGGGCCCTGCCGCGCTGTTGCACGCCTATCGCTGGATCATCGACAGCCGCGACGAGGCGACGGGCGAACGGCTCGACGACCTGGAAGATCCGTTCAAGCTCTACCGCTGCCACACGATCATGAACTGCGCGAAGACCTGCCCGAAGGGGCTGAACCCGGCCAAGGCCATCGCCGAGATCAAGAAGATGATGGTCGAGCGGATGGTGTGAACCTGCCGGGTTCAGCTTGCCATCGCGGCTTCGTAGTCGGGCCTTGCCAAGCGTAGAAGGTCGGCGGCGAGCCAAATTGTCGGATAGGTGTTCGAAACCTCTGTGAGGATGCCGAGCGAACCGAGTTGGCGGATCAGCGTTCGAGCCGCCGCATCGGTGACACCGGTCCACTCAACGACATTGCTTGCTCGTACGAACGGCTGCTCGAACAACCTGTCGATGACGACGCCGAGATTGGCGCTGCGTGAGATCTTCCGCGCGCGGCCCTGGTAGTCCGACTGGAGATCGAGAAGACGGTCGATCGTGCCAACGGTACGGGTGCATGAGGCAACCAGAACCTCGAAGAAGTAGCCGATCCAGCCTTCCCACGCGCTGTTCGCCGATACCTGGTAGAGGCGGTCGATATATTCGTCTTTCCGACGTTCGATTTCAGGGCTCATGTAGAGGGCCGGGATGTCTAAAAGGCCCGTTTGTACAGCCATGAGTGAGATCAGCATGCGCCCGATGCGCCCGTTTCCATCGGCGAAAGGATGGATCGTCTCGATTTGGTAATGCGCGAGCGCAAGGTCGATGAGCCCTTGCGACTGCTCCGGCTGCGGCCGGTTCAGATACTTTTCGAACGCGGCCATACAGGCCTCGGTTTCTTTCGGCGGAGGCGGTATAAAGCGGGCATCGCGGATCGATGTGCCGCCGATCATGTTCTGATCTCGGGCATATTCTCCGGGCTGTTTGTCGCGACCACGAGCGCGATGAACGCCGTCGAGCAGGATGCGGTGCGTGCCCTTGAGGAGACGCCCGGAAAGCGGCAGGGTCTTGAGTTCGCGCGATGCCCAGCGAAGCGCGCGTTTGTAGTTTGCAACTTCGATGGCGTCCGAGGTGGGGTTGGTTGCGATCCCCGCATCGGCGAGCGCGAGTTCGTCGGCCGTGGTGAAGGTGCCTTCCATCGCAGAGGAGGTCTGGGCCTCAAGCCTTTGCAGCGGGCTTATCAGGATGTCGGGATTGGCGAGACGGCGACAGGCGCCTCGAAGTTCGCCCATGGCCGCCCTTGCGTCGGCAAGCGCGAAGGCGAGCTTGCCGAGATCGAGTTCTGGAGGCAGTGGATCGGGAACGAAAGCCCGTTCGTCGTAGACCGTGGGGATGAGATGCCCGCTCGCACCTTCGGCAAAGTCTTCGTATCGCACTTCATAGCTTTCTTGGGTTCGCGCCGCACTCTATAGCGTATCCGGCGTTTACTATAAAGTGCCGCGCGAGGATTGTAGTTTGCTACAAAACTTGTAACGCGGCGCCATGCCCATCCTTCTCCTGATCCTCCTCGTCGGCGTGCTTGCCTATCTCTGGTGGCGGCGACGTACTACCACGCTGACGCGGAACTGCCGGTGGCGGCAGGACCGGGCGCGGGGTCTTTGGCGCTGTGCCTTTTGCGGGGCGGAGCGTGCGGGCGACGAGGCGCCGCGCAGCTGCCTGCGTCAGCAGTAGCGTTCCGGGCCGACCGCCTGGGCATCGCTGTAGCGGTCGCCGGCGGCCCAGCCTGGAGGCAGCAGCCTGTCGATCTCGGCGCGGTCCGTATCGGTAAAGACGATCTCGTCCGCGCCGGCCCAGTCGGCGAGATGCGCGGCGGTGCGGGTGCCGGGGATCGGGATCAGGTGGTCGCCCCGGTCGAGGAGCCAGGCGAGGGCGGCGGCGGAAACGGTCCATCCGCGCGCCTGGCAGAAGGCGCGGAAAGGCTCGAACGTCTGCAGGTTTCGGCTCAGGTTGGGCTCCTGCCAGCGCGGTATGCCCGCGCGGAAATCGCCCTTGCCCATGCGGTCGGGCGTGATTGGCGTCTCACTGAAGAAGCCGCGTGCCACGGGCGAGAAGGGCACGAACGCGATGCCGAGATCGGCGCAGGTGCGGATCACGCCGAGCTCGGGCAGGCGGGTCCAGAGCGAGTACTCGTTCTGGACGGCCCGGCAGGGATGGACGGCATGGGCGCGGCGGATCGTGTCGGGCGCGACTTCGGAGAGGCCGTAGCCGCCGATGAGACCCTCCTCGATCAGGCGCGCGAGGCATTCGGCGACCTCCTCGATGGGGCGGCCCGGTTCGCGGCGGTGGATGTAGAACAGCTCCACGCTGTCGCGGCCGAGGCGGTTCAGCGAGGCTTCGAGCTCGGAGCGCAGATGGTCGGCCGAATTGTCGAAACGGCGAGGCGGGCCGGGGACGATGGCGGCCTTGGTGGCGATCACCGGGGTGGCGCCGGTGGCCCGAAGGTAGTTGCCGATCACGGTTTCGGAGCGGCCCATGCCATAGACATTGGCGGTGTCCCAGAAATCGATTCCGGCGGCGACCGCAGCGTCGAGGCAGGCGTGGCTGGTTGCCTCGTCGGTCTCGCCGAAGAAGCCGGCAAAGCTCATGCAGCCGAGGCCGATGGTGCCGACCATCGGGCCGCCGCGTCCGAGTTGGCGTTTCCGCATGTCAGTCTCCCGGGTAGGCGGCTTCGAGGGCGATTTCGACCATGTCGCCGAAGCTGGTCTCTCGATCGGCGGCGGGCAACGCGTCGCCGGTGAGGAGATGGTCGGAAACGGTTAGCACGGCGAGCGCGCGGACCCTGTGGCGGGCCGCCAGAATGTAGAGTTCGGCCGCCTCCATCTCGACGCCCAGGATGCCGTGCCGGGTCATCTGCTCGTTGAGGTCGGGCCGCTCGTCGTAGAACACGTCGGAGGAATAGATCCCGCCCACATGGGTTGGGGTCCCCTTGCGTCCCGCCGCGTCGGCGGCGGCGCGAAGGAGGGCATAATCGGCGGAGGGCGCGAAGTTCAACTCGCGGAAGATGCCGCGCGAAGGTGTCGAAAGCGTGGAGGAAGTCATGGCGAGGATCAGGTCGCGGACCTTCACTCTCTCCTGCATCGCGCCGCAGGAGCCGATGCGGATCAGCGTCTTCGCTCCGTAGTCGCGGATCAGCTCGTTCACATAGATCGAGAGCGACGGCATGCCCATCCCGCTGCCGTGGATCGTGACGCGGTGACCCTTCCAGGTGCCGGTGAAGCCCAGCATCCCGCGCACCTGGTTCACGCAGACGGCATTGTCGAGGAAGGTCTCGGCCGCCCATTTCGCGCGATAGGGATCGCCGGGCAAAAGCACGGTTTCGGCGATGTCGCCGGGTGCGGCACCGATATGGATGGTCATGACGTCCCTCGCGTTCCTGGATCGCAGCGATCTTAACGGCAGGATCGGGGAGGGAAAGGGGCGGGCAGCGGCATGGTGTTCCGCTGCCCCGTCTAATTCAAACCGCGAGCGTCTTCGGATCGGCGCCGGAAGCGATCGCCTCCTTGTACCAGGCGGGCTGGCGGCCGCGGCCGCTCCAGGTGTCGCTCGGATTGGCCGGGTTCTTGTACTTCGCCGGCGCGGCGGCCTTCTTGGCGCTGCCCTTGGCCCCGCCAAGGAGTTCGCTCAGGGAAAAGCCGTGTTTCTTCGCGGCGGCTTCCGCCGCCTGGCGCGCCGCGTCGCGTTTGCCTTTTTCCCGCGATTTCAGCTCTTTTTCGATATCGGCGCTGAGTTTCGCGAGGTCTTTTTCGGTCAGTTTCGTCAGGTCAGTCGGCATGGGGGATCTCCTGGTGTCGTCCGGAGACCGTTACGCGCTAATTCCAGGAAAATCAAATCCCCAATTTCGGGAGTTTATTCGGCGGCATGAGCTCGCCCATCCACGAGTTCCACGATATCGAACATGATCCGGTTCATTTCGAAATCCTTCGGCGTGTAGACGCGGGCAATTCCCATCGCGTGCAATCGCCGGGCGTCCTCGTCGGGAATAATGCCGCCCACAACCACAGGAATTTCGGAAAGCCCTTCCGCACGCATCAGGCGCAGCAATTCCTCGACCAAAGGGATGTGACTGCCAGAGAGAATGGAGAGGCCGACGACATGAACATTCCCGTCCTTCGCAGCGTTAACGATTTCCTGCGGTGTCAGGCGAATGCCGTCGTAAATGATATCTATACCGCAATCGCGGGCGCGGGCGGCGATCTGTTCGGCGCCGTTGGAGTGGCCGTCGAGGCCGGGCTTGCCAACCAGGAATTTAAGGCGGCGGCCCAGGCGGTCGGAAATGGCATCGACCGCGGCGCGGATCTCGTCGAGCCCTTCGGTGCGGTTCGAGGGCGCGCGCGCGACGCCGGTGGGCGCGCGGTAGCGCCCGAAGGCGGCGCGTACCACGTTGCCCCATTCGCCGGTCGTGACGCCGGCCCGGGCGGCCTCGATGGAGGCGGGCATGATGTTCGCGCCGGTGGTCGCGGCATGGCGGAGATTTCCAAGCGCGGCTTCGACTTGTGCCGCATCGCGGCCGGCGCGCCAGGCGTCGAGCCGGGCGATCTGGTCGGCCTCGGCCTCGGGGTCGGCGACCATGATCGCCTCGGGGCCAGAGGTCAGCGGGCTGGGCTCGGCTTCCTGGTACCGGTTCACGCCGACCACGGTTGTCGCGCCGGTCTCGATCCGGGCGATGCGTTCGGAATTCACCTCCACGAGGCGCGATTTCATGTATTCGATTGCCGCGATGGCACCGCCCATCCCGTCGATCTGGGCGAGTTCGGCGCGGGCGCCTTCCTTCAATTCGACGACCTTTTTCTCGATCGCGGGATTGCCGTCGAAAAGATCGTCATACTCGAGAAGGTCGGTCTCGAAAGCCAGGATCTGCTGCATCCGGAGCGACCATTGCTGGTCCCAGGGCCGGGGCAGGCCGAGCGCCTCGTTCCAGGCCGGAAGTTGCACGGCGCGGGCGCGGGCCTTTTTCGAAAGCGTGACCGCGAGCATTTCGAGGAGGATGCGGTAGACGTTGTTTTCCGGCTGCTGCTCGGTGAGGCCGAGCGAGTTGACCTGCACGCCGTATCGGAAACGGCGGTATTTCGGGTCTTCGACGCCGTAGCGGGTTTCGCAGATCTCGTCCCAGAGATCGACGAAGGCGCGCATCTTGCAGAGTTCGGTGACGAAGCGGATGCCGGCGTTCACGAAGAAGGAAATGCGGCCGACCATTTCCGGGAAATGTTCGGCGGGAACTTTCTTTTGCAGATCGTCGAGCACCGCCGTTGCCGTGGCCAGCGCGAAAGCGAGTTCCTGTTCCGGCGTCGCGCCGGCTTCCTGCAGGTGATAGGAACAGACATTCATCGGGTTCCATTTCGGGAGATGCTCGCGCGTGTAGGCCGCGACATCGGTGATCATCCGAAGCGACGGTTCGGGCGGGCAGACGTAGGTGCCGCGCGAGAGATATTCCTTGATGATGTCGTTCTGCACGGTGCCCTGGAGCTTCGAGACATCGGCGCCCTGTTCCTCGGCCACGGCGATGTAGAGCGCCAGGAGCCAGGGCGCGGTGGCGTTGATCGTCATCGAGGTGTTCATCTGCTCGAGCGGGATATCGTCGAACAGCGCGCGCATGTCGCCCAAATGCGCGACGGGCACGCCGACCTTGCCGACCTCGCCGCGGGCGAGTTCGTGGTCGCTGTCGTAGCCGGTCTGCGTGGGCAGGTCGAAGGCGACCGACAGGCCGGTTTGACCCTTCGCGAGATTGGCCCGGTAGAGCGCGTTCGAGGCCTTGGCGGTCGAGTGGCCGGCATAGGTACGGAAAAGCCAGGGGCGGTCTTTCTGCGGCTGCGACATGGGCGAGGCCTCCGGAGCATATGAGCAATAATCTTTCGTCCGTGCGTTGATATGTAAAATATTGTGCCGATGTCAATTCGCCGCGTCGCAGCATGGCGGATTTCTTTGCCACCGGCCGGGCGGGGCCGGGTTCTGCAGGCGGTGGGGCCGCGGTGTACAGGTTGTGTACGGGTTGTGTACGGGTTGTGCCTGCGCTTCGCCGTTTACCCGGACCGAGGAAGTTGCAAAGCTCCCCTCATGACGAGCACCGTGCAAATGCCGCTCTGGCTGTTCATTCTGATCCTGATCTTCGCGACGGTGACCTTCGCGTCGCATTTCCTGTTCCCGTCGGTGCGCTGGTTCCTGCGCCGCCGGGCGGAGCGGCTGGTGGAGGAGTTGAACAAGCGTCTGGAGCGGCCGATCGAGCCGTTCAAGCTGGCGCGGCGGACCGACACGATCCAGCGGCTGATCTACGATCCGGAGGTCGTGAAGGCGGTGACCGAACATGCCGCCGAGACCGGCGTGCGCGAGGACGTGGCCTTCGAGACGGCGAAACGCTACGCCCGGGAGATCGTGCCGAGCTTCAGCGCGCAGGCCTATTTCGGCTTTGCGACACGGGCGGCACGCTGGCTGTCGAGGAAGCTCTTCACCGTGCGGCTGGGGCGCTACGACGCATCCCAGCAGGCGGCGATCGGGTCCGACTCGACGGTGGTGTATGTCATGAACCACCGCTCGAACATGGATTATGTCCTGGTCACCTATCTGATCGCGAACCGGGCGGCGCTGTCCTATGCGGTGGGCGAATGGGCGCGGATCTGGCCGCTCGGGCCACTGATCCGGGCGCTGGGCGGCTACTTCATCAGGCGCCGGTCGCGCAATGCGCTCTATCGCAAGGTACTGGCGCGCTACGTGCAGATGGCGACGCGGGGCGGCGTCGCGCAGGCGATCTTCCCCGAGGGCGGTCTGAGCCAGGACGGGCGCGTGCATCAGCCGAAGCTGGGGCTGTTGAGCTATATCGTGTCCGAGTTCGATCCGGCCGGGCGCGATGTGGTGTTCGTGCCGGTGGCGCTGAACTACGACCGGGTGATCGAGGACACCCTTCTGATCGAGGCGCGGCGCAAGGGCGAGAAGCGCTATCGCGGCACGATCCCCTCGGCCACGGCCTTCACCATGCGCTATATCGTGCGGCGGTTCACCTATCGGGCGCAGCGGTTCGGGACGGCGGCGGTTTCGTTCGGCGAGCCCTTGTCGCTGGCGTCCTTCGGGCCGGACCGGGATGCGACCGACGTGGCGCGTGAGCTGATGCGGCGGATCGGACGGGTGATGCCGGTGCTGCCCGTGCCTTTGGTGTCCTCGCTACTGATCGGGATCGAAGGGGTGGTGGCAGAGGCGGAATTGCTCGGGCAGCTGCGCGACCGGCTCGCCGAGCTTGCGGAGGACGGCGCGGTGATCCTCTTGCCCTCGGACGATCCGACCGAGACGTTGGAGACCGCCCTGGCGCACCTGGCGCTCCGGAAGATCGTGGTCCGGGAAGCCGGAACGGTTCAGGTGCGACCGGAGCGCGCCGATCTCGTGGCCTTTTACGCCGCGTCGATTTCGCTGCTGGGCAAGACGCCGCCGCCGCTTCCTCGTGCGGAAGAGGAGGAATTGGGAGAGACATAAAGTTTCAATAAGCACCCCAAAAGTGTTTGCATTGTTGCTCTGTGCCGATTACGCATCTGCGAAAGGCGCGCGATTCTGCGGCGCGGCGTAAAGATGGAGACAGCGATGGCACTGGATACAAAGGCCCCTCCGATGACGACGACCTACGACGCGACCGAAAAGGACCTCTACGAAGTGGGCGAGTTGCCGCCTCTCGGCCATGTGCCGGCGCAGATGCATGCCTGGGCGATCCGCCGCGAGCGCCATGGGGAGCCGGCGACGGCGATGCAGAAGGAAGTCGTCGACACGCCCTCGATCGACAGCCATGAAGTGCTGATCCTCGTGATGGCGGCGGGCGTGAACTACAATGGCGTCTGGGCCGCCCTCGGGACGCCGATCAGCCCGTTCGACGGGCACGGGGAGCCCTATCACATCGCCGGCTCCGACGCGGCGGGCATTGTCTGGGCGGTCGGCGACAAGGTCACGCGCTGGAAAGTGGGCGACGAAGTCGTGGTGCATTGCAACCAGGACGATGGCGACGACGAGGAATGCAACGGCGGCGATCCGATGTTCTCGACCTCCCAGCGGATCTGGGGCTACGAGACACCGGACGGCTCCTTCGCCCAGTTCTGCCGGGTGCAGTCGCAGCAATTGATGCCGCGGCCGAGGCACCTGACCTGGGAGGAGTCGGCCTGCTACACGTTGACGCTCGCCACCGCCTACCGGATGCTGTTCGGCCACGAGCCGCACGATCTGAAGCCGGGCCAGAACGTGCTGGTCTGGGGCGCTTCGGGCGGGCTCGGCTCCTATGCGATCCAGCTGATCAACACCGCGGGTGCGAACGCCATCGGCGTGATCTCGGAAGAGGACAAGCGCGACTTCGTCATGGGGCTGGGCGCCAAGGGCGTCATCAACCGGAAGGACTTCAATTGCTGGGGACAGCTGCCGAAGGTGAACACGCCGGAATACAAGGAGTGGTTCACGGAGGCGCGGAAGTTCGGCAAGGCGATCTGGGAGATCACCGGCAAGGGCGTGAATGTCGACATGGTGTTCGAGCACCCGGGCGAGGCGACCTTCCCGGTGTCGACCTTCGTGGTGAAGAAGGGCGGCATGGTGGTGATCTGCGCCGGCACGACCGGGTACAACCTGACCTTCGACGTGCGCTACATGTGGATGCATCAGAAGCGCCTCCAGGGCAGCCACTTCGCGCATCTGAAACAGGCCTCGTCGGCCAACAAGCTGATGCTCGAGCGACGGCTCGACCCCTGCATGTCCGAGGTGTTCCCCTGGGACCAGCTGCCCGACGCGCATATGAAGATGCTGAAGAACGAGCACAAGCCGGGCAACATGTCGGTTCTCGTCCAGGCGCCGCGGACGGGGCTCAGAACCGTCGAGGACGTGATCGAGGCGAGCCCCTATCACAACGGTTGATTCGAACCCGCCTCCGCGCTGCCTTCGCCCCCGGATTCCGGGGGCGAATTCGTCCAGGGACGCGAAATCAACGGGCTCCAGGAGGCCGCCTCGCCATTTTTGGGGAGTTGTTTTCCGTGAATGGTTCGACGGCCGGGCCTCGTGCTAGAGTTGTGTTAATGAATTGTTAACAACTTGCTCCGAGGCTGGCATGGCGAACGACTGGATACTGCACGTGATCGAGGATCTGCGGCGTTTTGCGGACATGAACGACATGTCGCAACTGTCAAAGCAACTCGGAATTGCCGCGTGTGTCGCAACGCGCGAGCTGGGAATAGATCGGCAGGATATGCCGGTGGGGACGATGGTTGATGCAGGAATTGGTGGAGCCGTTTCTAGACAACTTGCAACAGGTCAGGACGCTTGACGAACTGACCCGGCATATCGTCGAACTCCGGGATACGCTGGACGTCGAGCACGTTGTCTACCATTCGGTCAACAGCACCGGCGAACAATATGCGGCGCTGACCTACGCGGAAGAATGGGTCGAACGGTACCTCGACAGAAACTACGCGCGCATCGACCCCGTGGTCCAGGGCTGCTACCGACGGTTCGTCCCCGTGGACTGGAAGGCGCTCGACTGGTCCGGGAAACCGCAACGCGACTTCATGGCCGAGGCGATTGATGCCGGTGTCGGCAACCAGGGCTTCTCGCTTCCGATCCGAGGCCCGAACGGGCAGTTCGCCTGTTTCACCGTCAATCATCGTGGCAGTGACGAGCAATGGGCGAAATACACCCGCGAGAACATGCGCGCGGTGATCCTCGCGGCTCATTTCGTAAATCAGAAGGCGCTGGAAATCGAGCGGGGGACCGACCTCGTCGACCAGAAGAGCCTGTCTCCCCGCGAGGTGGATACGCTGAGGCTGCTCGCGATGGGGTACAGTCGTGCCCAAGCCTCCGACGCTCTTTCGATTTCCGAGCATACGCTCCGGGTCTACCTTGAAAGCGCCCGTTTCAAGCTCGGCGCCGCGAATACGACCCATGCCGTGGCCCGCGCCTTGTCGCTCGGGCTGATCGTCATCTAAAACTTTAAAAAATCGACGTTTAAGTAAAGACTTCCGGAACGTTCGCGGTCTCTGCGCGGCGTTAACCAACTTCCGTTCTGATCGTTCACAGATGATCGAACGGAGGTCGCATGATCCGGTATCTCAGCTCCTGTGAGCTTTCCCACTTCCCCAAACTCCAGAAAACCATGTTCCGGGACCGCGCCGCGCAATTCGTCGAGCGGTTGGGTTGGAGCATTTCGGTGAATGACGAGGGCGAGGAGCGCGACCAGTACGACGTGCTGAACCCGACCTACGTGATCTGGGAAAACCGCGACGGGAGCCATGGGGGGTCGATGCGGTTCATGCCGACCACGGGGCGGACGATGGTGGAGGAGCATTTCCTGCACCTGACTGGCGGGGTGGCTTTCAAGAGCCCGAAGATCTGGGAATGCACGCGGTTCTGCTTGGCGCCCGGAGCGGGTGCCAATGTGGCGCCGGCGCTGATGCTGGGCGGGATGGAACTCGGGCTCGGCCTCGGGCTGAAACAGGCGATCGGCGTGTTCGACGCGCGGATGACGCGGATCTACCGCCGGCTCGGCTGGCCGCCGAAGGTGCTCGGCACCGAGGGCGAGGGGCGCGCGGCGATCTCCGCCGGGCTCTGGAACTACGACCGGATGCTGCGGCCGGGCCTCTTGCAGCGGGCAGGCATTCCGTCGGAGCTTTCGAGCGCCTGGTTCGAGCGTTCCTACGAAGGCATGCCGGAACTGGCCGAAGCGGTCTGATCCCGCTGGCCCAGACGGGCCGGCACGCGTAGGGTCGGGCACATGTCAGTGCCCGCCCTCGCCCTTTCCGACGACCAGGCCGAAGCCTACGATCTTGTTGCCGAGGTCCTGCGCGAGGCGGGGATCGACCTCGACGACGGCGTGGCGACGCCCAGGGCAGGCAAGCGCGAACAGGTGCTCGCGGTTCTGGGCAAGGCGGGGACCGGCAAGACGCTCCTTTTGGCGGAGCTGTCGCGGGGGCTCGCCGAGGCGGGTGTCGAGACGATCTCGGGCGACTACGATAGCCGCCGCGCCAAGACGCACCGGACGCTGGCGATCCTCGCACCCACCAACAAGGCGGCGAGCGTGCTGCGCGCGCGCGGCGTGCCGGCGACGACCATCCACCGGATCATCTACACGCCGGTCTACGATCCGGAGTTCGAGAAGGTCGCCGAATGGCTTGCCGGTGAGGGCGAGCGGCCGGTGATCGCGGCGCTGACCGATGCGGCGCTCGACAGGGCCAAGGCGTTTTACGACAGGCACGGATCGGTGCCCGGCGCGCTGGCGGCGGCGGGGCTGCGCGGCTCGGACTTCATCACCGGCTGGAAACGGCGCGAGGATCCGCTGGATGTCGGCTTCATCGACGAATCCTCGATGCTGGACGAACGCCAGTTCGCGGACCTGAAGGAAATCTTCCCGACGCTGATCCTGTTTGGCGATCCCGCGCAGCTTGCGCCGGTGAATCAGTCGGGGTCGATGGTGTTCGAGGCGCTGCCCGAGGCGCGTCGGCTGTCGTTGAGCCGGGTGCACCGGCAGGACGCAGGCAACCCGATCCTCGATCTCGCCCACGCGCTGGGCGATCCGGAGCTGAGTTTCGAGCGGTTCGAGCGGATGGTCGAAGACGCCGCGAGCAAGGATGCGCGGGTTGTTCTGGCCGAGCGTGTGGACGCAGATCTGATGGCGCGCTCGCCGGTGCTGGTGTGGCGGAACGCGACGCGGATCCGGCTGATCCAGGCGTTCCGGGCCGCCCATGGCGCAACGCTGGAAGCGCTCCTGCCGGGCGAGCCGCTGATCTGCGACGGGATCGAGCTGCCTTTGAAGCACCGCAAGCGGCGGATCGAGCTGGAGACGCGGGGGCTGATCAAGGGCGCGCAGGCGATCTACCTGGGGCCAGGGCGGCGGAGCGGTTTCTCGCGGCTGCATCTCGTCGGCGCGGACGATCCGCAGATCTCGGTGGCTTCGATCGTCAAGATCGAGGTGCCGGGCGAGGAGGAGCCGTTCATTCCCTATGCCGCGACGATGGGCGCGGCGTTCCTGCATGGCGCGGCGGTGACGATCCACAAGGCACAGGGGTCGCAGTGGGAAGATGTGCAGGTCTTCGCGCCCGATCTCTACGCCGCGTCGCGGGCGGGGCGCGTCGAGGCGGGGGTCCCGCTCTGGAAGCGGCTGGCCTATGTGGCGATCACCAGGGCGTCGGAGCGGCTCTTGTGGGTCACGCGTTACCGCCTGGCCCGGCCGCAGCGAGCGCTGACCACCGACGACCTCGAAGCGGGGGTGCCGCTGGCGCTACAGAGCGAGGAGGCGGAGGGGTGACGAGCATGCGGGGGCAACTCATGACGATCATGGCGACGAACATGCCGTATTTCGGCCGGGGGTGACGAATGGAGACGGACGAGAAACTGGACAAGGCGATTGCCCGCCATCAGGAGGGGGATCTCGACGGAGCCGCCGCGATCTACGAGGCGATCCTGAAGGATGAGCCTCAGAATCATCGGGCCTTGTCGGTATCGGCGATCCTGGCGCATCAGCGCGGCAAGAGCGACGAGGCGATCGGTCTCCTGGAGCGTGCCATTGCCGCGGCGCCGGCCGAAGCGGGCTACCACAACAACCTGGGCAATATCTACCGCCGCAAGGCGCAGCCGGAAAAGGCGCTGGAGTGCTACCGCAACGCCGCGGCGCTGGAGCCGACCAATGTAGAGACGCTGTGCAATGTGGGCTCGCTCTGCCGCCGGCTGTCGCTGAACGAGGATGCGCGGGAGATCTTCGAGACGATCAAGAGGCTGGCGCCGGACCATCCGGAGACGAACCACAATCTGGCGCTGGTCTATGGCTCGCTCGACATGGAGAAGGAGGCGCTCGACTGCATCGAGGCCTGCCATGCCGAGGGCGTGTCACGGGAGCTGGTACCCACCTACCATGCGCGGGTCCTGACCCGGTTCGGGCGGCGTGAGGCGGCGATTGCGCTCCTCGAACGATGCCTGGCCGCGCGGCCCGACGATCCGGAGATCGCCTACGAGCTTACCGCGATGAAGGGAGAGCTCGGCGCGCGGGCGCCCGACGATTACGTGCGCAAGCATTTCGACGGGTTCGCGGAAGGGTTCGACCGCCAGTTGGCGTCGCTCGAGTACAGCGCACCGAAGCTTGTCGGCGACCTTGCCACGACCCTGATCGGTGAGCAGAAGGTGCGGCTGATCCTCGATCTCGGCTGCGGGACCGGGCTCGTGGGTCCGTATCTGCGGCCGCTCTGCGAGCAACTGGTCGGGGTCGATCTGTCGCGCGGGATGCTGCGCTATGCCGAGGCGCGGAAGATCTACGACGACCTTGTCGAGATGGAACTGACAAAAGCCCTGCAGGAGGCACCGGAACAGGCGTTCGACCTGGCGACGGCGGCCGACACGCTATGCTATTTCGGCGATCTGAGCGGGGTCTTTTCCGGGCTCGCGCGCGCCCTGCGGCCGGGCGGTGCCTTTATCGGCACGGTCGAGTGGCACGAGGGCGACGACGGTCCGAAAATCCTCGACAGCGGGCGCTACAGCCATTCGAAGGCCTATCTCCAGGCCACCGCGGAAGATGCCGGGCTGGCGATGCGCATCGCCCATATCCACGATCTCCGGATGGAATTCGGGTTTCCCGTTCGGGGACTGATCTTCGCCTTGGAAAACCCCGCGGGTCACTGACCACGGATGTAGCGGAAGAAGGCCGAAGCGCCCCAGCCGGCAAGGATCGCGAGCGAGAGGGCGAGAACGCCGTAGGCCCAGGGAACCTCGCGCGAGAGGTTGTAGAGGAACCGCTCGAGGCCAACCTTGGTGACGTGGATCTTTTCCTCGTGGGTGTCGATCACCCGCCCGTTGCGGGTCAGGAGGAAGCGCGCGGTATAGTCGCCCTCGGTCAGATTGGCGGGGAGTTCGATCGTGGTGTCGAACAGCGTCGCCTCGGTAAGCGTCACCGCGCCGATCCGGGTCTGATAGAGGTGCTGCTTTTCCCGGATGCGGATCAGCGCGTCGGTGAAGCTCTCGGCATCCGCCACGCCTCTCGGTGCGCCCACCGAGCGGATCGCGCGATTGACCGAGACCCTGTTGCGCAGATCCTCGACCTCGCTCAGGGAGGCGCGCCAGTCGGCCGAGGTGGCCACGGCGTAGAACGAGGGGGCGCGGTCGACAGTCACGGATTCGGTGTTGATCCAGATCCCGAAGCGGCGGTCCTTCTTGCGGACGACGAGGGGCGTGGACGGGCCGGAGATCGTGACGATCACCTGGAGCGGATCTTCCGGGATCGCTTCCTCGCGTTTCACCGCGCCGAAGACGAGAATGCTCGAGCCACGGAAATCGGTGGAGATCGCCACACGCGTCTGGCTGAGGCCGGCGAGGACCTCCTCGGTCGCGGAAGCCGGGCCGGCGAAGGTCAGGGCGAGAAGGAGGGCGAGCCAGCGCATCAATGCTCTCCCACCGGGCCGACCGAATAGAGTTCGGCGGGCATGATCAGGAGGTCGAGCGCAATCTTGAGGCAGACGACGAGAACGAGGACGGCGAGCCAGAGCCGCAGCTGCTCGGCCTTGAGACGGGCGCCGATCACGGCGCCGATCTGCGCGCCGACCACGCCACCGACGAGCAGGAGCACGGCGAGCACGATATCGACCGAGTGGTTGGTCATCGCGTGCATCATCGAGGTGAAGGCGGCCACGAAAATGATCTGGAAGAGCGAGGTGCCGATCACGACCTTGGTCGGCATGCCGAGGATGTAGATCATCGCCGGCAGCATGATGAAGCCGCCGCCCACCCCCATCACCGCCGCCAGGACGCCAACCGCGAGGCCGACGAGGAGCGGCGGAATGACGGAGATGTAGAGACCGGAGGTCCGGAACTTCATCTTGATCGGCAGGGTGTGGACCCAGTTGTGCTTTTTCCGGACCGGGCGCGCACCGGTGCGGGTCTTGCGGATCGCGTTGAGCCCCTCGATCAGCATCAGGAGACCGATCACGCCGAGGAAGAGCACGTAGGTAAGGCTGACGAAGAGGTCGACCTGGCCGACGGCGCGGAGAAGCGAGAACACCTGAACGCCGACGGCCGAGCCGACGAGGCCGCCGATGAGCAGCACGACCCCCATCCGGATGTCCACGGTCTTGCGTTTCAGGTGCGCGAGGACGCCGGAGACGGAGGAGGCGACGATCTGGCTCGACTGCGAGGCGACCGCGACCGAAGGCGGGATGCCGATGAAGAACAGGAGCGGCGTGAGGAGGAAGCCGCCGCCTACCCCGAACATGCCCGAGAGGATGCCGACCAGACCGCCGAGGCCGAGCAGCATCAGCGCGTTGACGGATACCTCGGCGATCGGGAGGTAGATTTGCATGGACTACTCGTGGCCTCGTATCTGTCCCTTACAGAAAGGCCCGGCGAGGTGGTAGCCCCGGCGGCGGCATTCTCCCCGGTCAGCGCTCCTTCACATAGGGTTCGCCGCCCGCGCGCGGTGGGATTGCCCGGCCGACGAAGCCCGCGAGGATCACCACGGTCAGGATGTAGGGCAGGGCGTCCATCACCTGGACCGGGATCGTGAACAGGCCGAGATCGAGGTTCTGGTAGCGGATGCCCACAGCCTGGAGGAAGCCGAACAGGAGGCAGGCGCCCATCGCGTACCAGGGCCGCCATTTCGCGAAGATCAGCGCGGCGAGAGCGATATAGCCGCGGCCCGCGCTCATCTCACGGGTGAAGCCGCCCTGGAGCGCGGTGGCGAGATAGGCGCCGGCGATGCCGCAGAGGAGGCCGCAGATCAGGACGGCGGTGAAGCGCAGGCGCACGACGGAGATTCCGGCCGTATCGACAGCAGCGGGGTTTTCGCCCACCGCGCGCAGGCGCAGGCCGAAGCGCGTGCGGAACAGGATCCACCAGGTCAGCGGCACCACGAGGAAGGCGCCGTAGGTGAGGATCGTGTGGCCCGAGATCAGTTCGCGATAGATCGGCCCGAGAAAGGGAATGCCTTCGAGCGCGTCGGCGAGGGGCAGGGTGATCGGATTGAAGCGCCCGCCGCCCGAAAGCGCCGGCGTGCGGCCGCCCTGCCGGAACCAGTCTTGCGCGATCAACACGGTGAGCCCCGAGGCGAGGAAGTTGATCGTGACGCCGGAGATAAGCTGGTTGCCGCGGAAGGTGATGGAGGCGAGGCCGTGGATTCCGGCGAGGACCAGCGACGCGGCGATGCCGGCGACGAGGCCGAGCCAGACCGAGCCGGTCATCGCGGCGACAGCGGCGGAAAAGAAGGCCGAGGCGAGCATCTTGCCTTCGAGCCCGATGTCGAAGATGCCCGCGCGCTCGGAGAAGAGCCCGGCGAGGCAGGCGAGGAGCAGCGGCGTCGCGAGCCGGACGGTGGAGTCGAGGATCTGCAGGAGGGTTGGGAAATCCATCGATCAGATCCGGGACGTGGCGAGCTTGAAGGCTGCAAAAGCGAAGAGTACCCCGAGCAGACCCTCGATCCAGCGCCGTGCACCGAGATAGAGCCTCACGGCAGGGCGGGTCGAGAAGGCGAGGGCGTAGGCGGAGTGGATCGCGGCCGATATGGCGACGGCGACGGCGATGAAGCAGAGTGCGACCGGGAGGGGGGCGGAGCCGCCGAGCCCGATCGAGACCGTCGCGATCCACGAAAGGGCGGCCTTGGGGTTGCTCATCTGAAGGATCAGCCCTCTGCGATAGAGCCTGCCGGGACCGCCCGAGAGGGCGAGCGTCGGAAGATCGTCCTTGACCTTCGCGGCGCTGCGGAACGACCGGATGGCGAGCCAGGCCAGGTACAGGGCGCCGTAGATCTTGATGGCGACCAGCGTGCCGGCATAGGCGGCGATGAGCGCGGCAAGGCCAACCACTGTCATCGTCGACCAGAGCGCGGTTCCTGTCGCCATCCCCAGGCTCATCGCGAGGGCCGGGCGACGACCGGAGGCCATGGCGGTGCCGATCACCGCGAGCACGTTCGGTCCCGGAGTCATCAGGGCTACGGCGTGGATGGACCAGGCCAGAAGCAGGTTCGGGAGCCAGTCGACGATCATTCCGCGGCCTCCGCCGGTTTCGCCCGCTTCGCCTCGGCCCGGGCGAGGCGGGCCGCTATGAACATCCGTTCGACCGGCATCCGGACCATGTTGTCCAGCGCTCCGGTGAAGAGGATCACGAGCGCCTGTACCACGATGACCAGCTC